>NZ_JBAWUK010000005.1:0-94922 GCF_037079935.1 Stenotrophomonas maltophilia group sp. Smal12
AGACCAAAGCCAGAATCAGGGCAAAGGAGGCCACCACCCAGACCACCAACTGATACCCTCAGCCCCGTACACCGGGTGGGTCAAAGTTCAACGCGCAGCCTGGGTCAGTTTTAAGTGCGCGCCAACAGCCCAAGGTCTACGAGAAGGCGCAGAAGGGCGCGCCGGATGCACTCAGGAGCGTGGGCGACGACGGCGAGCCCGCCAAAAACCCGGTCTGCAAAGCCATCCTGGCCTTCATTGCCGGCGGCAAGAAGGGCATCGACATCCGCAAGAACTTCGAAGGCGCCACCTACGGCTGGTCGGGTGACGCGGTGGATGGTGGCCTGCAGGTGCTGCTGGTGGCCGGGCTGATCCGCGCCCAGGACGACAAGGGCCAGACCATCGACCCGAAGGACCTGGAGCGAAAGGTCATCGGCAAGACCATGTTCAAGGTCGAGTCGGCCACGGTGTCAGCGGCGCAGCGCATCCAGATCCGCAAGGTGCTGCAGAAGGTTGGCCTCACCGCCAAACAGGGTGAAGAGCTGGCCCACGTGCCGCAGTTCCTGGTCAGTGCGCAGGAGCTGGCCAACCGCGCCGGGGGCGACGCCCCACGACCGGCACGCCCCGCGACCACCACACTGGAAGACATCCGCCTGACCGCCGGCAACGAGCAACTGCTGGCGCTGTACAACCAGCGCGACGAGCTCAGCGCCGCCATCGACACCTGGACGGATCTGGCCGAGCGAATCGACAAGCGCCTGCCTGCCTGGAACACGCTCAAGCGCCTGCTGGCCCAGGCCAATGGGCTGTCGGGCGCCGAGGTCTTGGTGGCGCAGGTCACGCACCTGGAACAGCAGCGCCAGTTGTTGGAGGAGCCCGATCCCGTCACGCCTCTGGTGGCCAGCCTGACGCAGTTGCTGCGCGACGAACTGAACCGGCTGCACACCGACTACCAGACCCGCCACAAGAACGGTATGGCGCGCCTGGAGGCCGACACCAACTGGAAGCAGTTGGAGCCCGAGCAGCGCAACAGCCTGCTGGCCGCCCAGAAGCTCACCCTCACTGACGCACCCAAGGTGCAAGTGGCCAACACCGACGAGGTGCTGGCCACGGTCGATCGTTTGTCGCTGGGGTCGTTCGCCGACCGCGTGGCCGCCATCGACTCACGCTTCGACGCCGTGCTGGTGGCCGCCGCCGAGTTGATGGAGCCCAAGGCGCAGTTCGTCAAGCTGCCCAACCGAACCATCAAGTCCGACGAAGACATCGAGGCCTGGCTGCAGGATGCCAAGCAGACCATCGCACAGGCCCTGAAAAAAGGCCCAGTCATCCTTCACTGAGGAATCTCCCATGATGCAAGCACTCGAAAAAGACCTGCGCGGCACGCTGGAGAAGACCGTCAGAGCGGCCCGCACGGTCGCTGAGGCCGCTGCGCACGCGGCGGTAGACCAACTGGGCGTTGGCCACGACAAGCCCGATGCGTTCTTGAGCGATGCCGAGAAGGCGCTGCGCAATCGCCTGCGCACCCACGGCAAGCAGCTCGGTGACGCCCGTGACTCCAAGAGCACCAACCCGACCTACGGCAAGCAAGAGGTGCAGCACCTGGTGCAAGAGGTGGCCTACCAGCACTGGCACCGCATGCTGTTCGCGCGCTTCTTGGCCGACAACAACCTGCTGATGTACGACGGCGTGGCCGTCTCCATCGAAGAGTGCGATGAGTTGGCACCCGACGAAGGCGCCAAGAGCGGCTGGGAGCTGGCCGGCAAGCTGGCCGCCCGCATGCTGCCGCAGGTGTTCAAGCCTGGCTCGCCGGTGTTCGAGCTGACCTTTGCGCCCGAGCACCAGAGCGAGTTGGAACGCTTGCTCAAGGACCTGCCTGATGCGGTGTTCAAAGCCAGCGATAGCTTGGGCTGGGTGTACCAGTTCTGGCAGGCCGACAACAAGGAGCGCATCAACAAGTCGGAGGTGAAGATCGGTGCTGACGAGCTGCCCGCCGTCACCCAGCTCTTCACCGAGCCGTACATGGTGGCCTTCTTGCTGCACAACTCGCTCGGTGCCTGGTGGACCACCCGGCATCCGGGTAAGCCATGCCCGGTTACCCTCGACTACTTCCGCACCCTGGAAGACGGTAGCCCGGCCGCAGGCAAGTTCGAGGGCTGGCCTGACTCGCTGGCCGACTTCAAGCTGCTCGACCCGTGCTGCGGTTCGGGCCACTTCCTGGTAGCCGCTTTCCTGATGCTGCTGCCGATGCGCATGGCGGCAGAGGGCCTGAGCGCGAAGGAGGCTGTTGATCGAGTGCTGGCCGAGAACATACACGGCCTCGAGCTGGACCCGCGCTGCGTCGAGATCGCCGTCTTTGCGGTGGCATTAGAGGCTTGGCGCTATCCGGACGCATCAGGTAAGCCGCTCGACGTCCGCAGGATCCCCCTACCGAAGATTGCCTGCAGCGGTCTCCAAGTCGCCGCAAGACCGGCGGACTGGGAGTACCTAGTTCCGAAGAATCACGAAGAGCAGCAATCACTGAAGGCAGGTCTTCGGCAATTGCACGCCACTTTCCTGCAGGCGCCGCTTCTAGGGAGTTTGCTAAGCCCAAGAGAGCTCCAGAAGAACGACCTCTTCTCTGCCGGTTACGACAAGCTCACCGGCCTTCTGGAGTTGGCCCTCAACGCAGAGCGCTCTGAGGGCAGCGAAGTCGGCGCAGAAAGCTCTTGGGACTCGGCAATAAGTGCTCGGGGCTTGCTATCCGCAGCAGCCATCTTGACTTCACGATTCGCATTGATCACTACAAATTTTCCGTTCCTCGGAATTGAGAAGCAGACAACGGAGCTACGCGAATACCTGAAGGATACCTATCCAGAAGGCTACAGAGAACTGGCCGTCTCTTTTCTATTGAGATCGCGAAGCCTGCTGGAACCCAACGGCGCGGTGGCTGTCGTCACTCCCGGTGAGTGGACATTCCTTCGGCCGCACCGTCACTTCAGAGATCATCTGCTGCGGACGTCCACTCTGAATAGCATATGCAAACTTGGCTGGGGTGCATTTCAGTCCGGTATTCGGGCGCAGCCCGTATTAATCATTTCACAGCTCAATAGAAGTCCCACGAGCCAAAGTGAAACAACGTACCTTGAGGTCAAGGGAAAGGCGATCGAAGAGAAGCAACATGAGTTGCGGAATTCCTCGCTAGCCCTCTGCAGGCAGACTCTTTGGATTGATGCGCCAGACGCGCGAATTGGCCTAAGCAGTGGCGATAAAGTCACCACACTGAGCGACTTCGCCGAGGCTAGAACGGGGATGTCGGCCGGTGATTCCGAGCGATTTGAGCGCAACTACTGGGAAGTGTCGGAGTATGGAACCGCCTGGAATTTCCTGCAAAGTTCAGTTTCGTCAACATCAAACTACGCGGGCCGGTCCAGGATAGTTCTGTGGGAGCAAGAGCAAGGAGCTATGTTTCTGCTTGCGGAAAGCGTTAAGCACTTGAATCACGCCGCGCAGAACTGGAGAAGAGGGAAGCCAAACTGGGGGAAGCGTGGGATCGTGATTAGCTTAATGGGCGATCTCCCGTGCACGCTTTATACCGGCGAAATCTACGACATCAATTGTTGCGCGATCGTACCGAAAGACAGCAAGCATCTCGACGCAATCGCGGCCTACGCCCTTAGCGGTGAACTGGGGGCGGCCATACGATCATTCGATACATCGCTTAAGGTAGGCTCACCAAAGACGTTGCTTTCGGCGGATTTTGATTACGAGTACTGGTCGCAGAATGCGAGGGAGACCTTTCCTGACGGAATACCTCGACAGTTCTCAAACGATCCAACCCAGTGGATATTTCACGGTCACCCACAGCCCTCTACGGCGCCATTACAGGTCGCGGTTGCCAGATTAGTCGGGTATATGTGGCCCGCCGAGTCCGGTGAATGCTTTGACCTTTCGACCGAGGCGCACCAGTGGCTTTCCAAGAGCGAAGCATTGACGCGGCATGCGGACAAGGACGGCATAGTCTGCATTCCACCAGTTGGCCGAGAGGCCTCCGCGAGCGATCGTTTGCTCAACCTCCTCGCCGACGCCTATGGGGACGAGTGGAGTAACGACACTTTGGCGCAATTGCTCAGTGCTGCCGATCATGCCGGTAAGTCGCTGGAGACTTGGCTTCGGGATAAGTTCTTCGTTCAGCACTGCAAGCTGTTCGAAAGCCGTCCGTTTGTTTGGCATGTCTGGGATGGCCTTCGCGACGGCTTCGCCGCTCTCGTGAACTATCACAGGCTCGACTACAAGACCCTTGAGGCCTTGATCTACACCTACCTGGGCGATTGGATTAGTCGCCAGAGGCGAGACGTCGATGGGAGAGTGGACGGCGCCCAGGAAAGGCTGGCCGCTGCGGAGGCGCTGAAGAAGCGCTTGGAGCTGATCTTGGCAGGCGAAGTGCCCTACGACATTTTCGTACGCTGGAAGCCAATCCAAGAGCAGCCCATCGGCTGGAACCCCGATCTGAACGACGGGGTACGGATGAACATCCGTCCCTTCCTTTCGGTGCCGGACGTAGGCAAGCGCGGCGCAGGTGTGCTGCGCGACAAACCGAAAAGCCTGCATTGGGAAAAGGACCGTGGCAGTGATGTGCCGTCCGCACCTTGGTACGAGCTGGGCCTGCAGTATGGCGGCAAGGTGGGCGACCGCATCAACGACCACCACTTGAGCTTGGCCGACAAGCGCAAGGCGCGGGAGAAGGCTAAATGATCAAGTCGGTCAACAACTACCCGGTCTCGCAGCTCTTCGACATCGAAGCAGGTGTCGTCTATGCGATCCCGCGCTACCAGCGCGAATACACGTGGAAGATGGATCAGTGGGAGTCGCTCTTCGATGACGTCGAGGAGAACGACCCCGGGTACTTCCTGGGTTCGATCATCTGCATCAACCAGACCACCGACACCTTGGCGGTGCAGCGGCTGGAGGTGGTGGACGGCCAGCAGCGGCTGACGACGCTGTCGCTGCTCTTCGCGGCGCTGTACCAGTCGCTGAAGCGACACGAAAAGGACCTGGATGTCGATCAGCGCGTGGAGCTGATCAACCTCAAGCGCAAGCTGGTGCTGAAGAAGGGGGACGACCAGCTGCGCGTCATCCCACAGATTCAGAACAACAACCAGAACGACTACCGCGCCGTCTTGTCCGACGTGGGCGTGATCAGCACGTTCGATACGCCAGCCTACGCGGGCAACCGAAAGATCTTCCGCGCGTTCCGGTACTTCCAGGGTCGCATCGAAGAGATGGTGCAGGGCGAGAACGATCGCCTGGCGTCGATCATGGCCTTCCTCGACAAGGTGAGCCAGGCCTGCCTGGTGAAGATCGAGGTGGCCAGCCACGCCGATGCCTACACGCTGTTCGAGTCGCTCAACAACCGGGGCATGCCGCTCACGGCCATCGACCTGATCAAGAACAAGCTGCTGGCACGGCTGGAGACCACCGAGCCCGGCAAGGTGGACCACTACTTCGACGTGTGGAACAAGCTGCTGGGGTATCTGGGCGACGACTACAGCGTCCAGGAGCGCTTCTTCCGGCACTACTACAACGCGTTCAAAGACCCGCTGAACGTACCGTTCCGCAAGGACGAGGACAAGAAGAAGGACCCCCTCGGCCCGGTGGCCACGAGGTCCAACCTGATCCAGATCTACGAAAAGCTGATCAATCAGGACGCCAAGCAACACCTACAGGCCATCCGTTCCGCCGGCCAGCTTTATGCACTGATGCTGGCCCGGAACACCGACGAGGCCTGGGCGCCGCTGGACAAGCCGCTGAAGGACCTGGACCGCATTCAGGGCGCCCCGTCTTACCTGTTGATGCTGTACCTGCTGGTTCGGCGTGAGGCGCTGGGCATAGACGTGGCGCAGCTGGAAGAGATCGCGCGACTGCTGGTCTGTTTCTTCGTTCGACGCAACCTCACTGACACACCGCCCACCCGCGACCTGACGCGCCTGTTCATGGCCACCATCGACAAGGTGGCAGAGCTATCGGGTGCCGCCGTGGTGACGACAATTCGCGATGAGCTGCTGGCGGTGTCGGCCAGCGACGAGACTTTCCGCAGCAAGCTGGAAGGCGTCATCTACGAGGAGAACGCCGGGGTCACCCGGTTTGTGCTTTGCGCCTTGGCCGAGCAAAGCATGACCAAAGAGACCTGGGTCGATCTGTGGAAATACGAAGGCAAGCTCTTCGTGTGGACCATCGAGCACATCTTCCCGCAGGGCGACAACATTCCCGCGTCGTGGGTGACGATGATTGCGGGCGGCGACGAGAAGAAGGCCAAAGCCATTCAGGAAACGCATGTCCACAAGCTGGGCAACCTGACGATCTCCGGCTTTAACAGCGCGCTGGGCAACAAGAGCTTCCAAGAGAAGCGCGACCGCACCGACAGCAAGGGCCGTGAGGTGGGCTACAAGAACGGGCTCAAGCTCAACGCTGAATTGGCAACGGCTGAGGCCTGGAGCGTGGCGCAGATCGATGCGAGGACGACCAAGCTGGTGGGCCAGGTGATGGGGCTCTTCGCCATGACGGAGGGCCAGCCATGCGCGTGATCGAACATCTGGTCAAGACCCTGTGCGACTCGGCGATCTTCAACCCCGAGGTTCAAGTTGCGCCTTCGTGCATCTTGTGGCCCGACAAGGACCGCCAGTGGGAGGCGGTGATCCCGCGCCTGCAGAGCGAGCTGGCGGAACTGCTGGTGCTGGGCGACTACGCGCCCGAGAACCGCATGGGGCCGTCCATTTGGCTGCGCTGCGTGATTGCGGGCAAGGCGCCCGATGTCACTTTGCCAGCCGACCGCGTGCCGGTGTTCTACCTGCCTGGCGTCAGCCGCCAGGACCTGCGGGCGATCGAAGACTGCCCGGACCTCTTGAAGCCCTTGGCCGAGCTGCAGTACCGGGGCGTGATCTGGTCGCAGGCGAACGCCAAGGACTGGACCATCATGGCCTTCTTGAAGTCCGACCAAGGCGGCATGGGTCTGGACGTGGCCCAGGACAACGACGCCAAGAACGCCATGCAACTGGCGCTGTACCGGCTGCTGGACGAAGAGCTCGAGCTTTTGAAGGGCAAGCGGCTGGACAAGGACTACTTCAACACCCTGCTGACCGGCGGTGACCCGGTGCGCGACCTGCTGCAGTGGCTGGATCTGGGTGACGCGTTCCAGACCACGCGCGGCGCCAACGAGTGGAAGGCCTTTGTGGAGGTCTGCAAGTCACAGCTGGCGTTCAACCCCCAGGCCGATGGCGTTCTGGCGGGTGCCAGCAAGTTGGCGACGCGCGAGGGACCCTGGCATTCAGTGTGGGAGCGGTACAGCGAAGCACCGAAGCGTTACCCCAACATCCCGAACCGAATCCGCCAGTGCAAGCCGCCCACCTTCGATCTTTTTGTCACCGCAGATTTTGCTGGCGGCTGGCCCCAATGGAACGAGGAGCAGGAGCAAAGGCTCCGGCGTGATCTGATGGGCCTAAGAGATCTACCTGCGCACGAAGCCAGGAAGCGGTTGCTGGAGTTGGAGAAGGCGCATGCCCCCCGTCGTG
Source organism: Stenotrophomonas maltophilia group sp. Smal12 (assembly GCF_037079935.1). NCBI lineage: Bacteria > Pseudomonadati > Pseudomonadota > Gammaproteobacteria > Lysobacterales > Lysobacteraceae > Stenotrophomonas > Stenotrophomonas maltophilia group sp. Smal12. Next base: position 7,524 of record NZ_JBAWUK010000005.1, read on the forward strand.
AGTTGGTGTGGGCCGAGATGGGTGAGGCGCCCCTGGCGCTAGCCGCCAAGCATCTGGCCGTAGTGGCGGAGGTCACCAAGACAGCGCTGGTGGCCGGCTCGGTCGCCGACTTGCAAGCAGGGTATGCGACAGAAGGATGGCGTGCCGATGACGCAGTGCTGGCTACCTTAGCGTGCGTGGACAGGGCGGCGGACGTGGATGCAGCGACAGTAGCGATACGGACAATCTATCTGCCCTGGCTGGAAGAGTCTGCACGCTATCTACAAAAGCTAGTCGACGGTTCCGCATACCCAGGTGGACGAATAGCAGAAGCGCCAGCCTTTTATAAAGTCGGCGGGCAATGCGTGCTGTTTGTTGACGGCTTGCGCTTTGATACCGCTCGCCGCCTATCGGCAGCGTTGGAGGCACGCGGCTACCAGGTAGCGGAGGCCATGAACTGGACGGCCTTGCCCAGCGTGACGGCTACTGGGAAGGCGGCAGTTTCTCCTGTTCGGAACTTGATCGGCGGTTCCGACGATTGCGATGACTTCGAACCTCGCGTCGCAGCAACCGGCCAATCCTTAAAAGGTGGCTACCACCTGCGGAAGCTGTTGAACGACAACCACTGGACGGTGCTGGACCGTACCGAGAGCGGCAATGGTCAGGGGAACGCGTGGTGCGAATTCGGTGACATCGACAGCGAGGGGCATGAGCGTGGCTGGAAGCTCGCCAAGCACATCGACGCACTTCTCGCAGAAATTGTGGAACGTATCGGCGCCTTGCTGACTGCCGGTTGGACCAGCGTTAGGGTCGTGACCGACCACGGCTGGCTCCTCATGCCAGGCAAGTTACCCACGATTCAGATGTCCAAGGACCTCACCGACAACAAATGGGGGCGCTGCGCCTCGATCAAGCCCGGCGCTTCCACCGGTGAGCGCTTGTACCCCTGGTTCTGGAACCCCCATCAGCAGTTTGCACTGGCCGACGGCGTGAGCTGCTATGGCAAGTCCGTTGACTACAACCACGGCGGGTTGAGCCTGCAAGAGTGCCTGACCTTGGATCTGGTGGTGACTCGGAGCGGGGGCGCTTCGGCCAAACAGGTGGCCGAGGTCACCGACATCGCCTGGAAGGGTTTGCGCTGCACGGTGGCCGTGGACGGCCAGTACGCGAATCTGTCCCTGGACATTCGCACCCAGGCGGGCGATCCGGCTTCCAGCGTGGTCGTGAGCGTGAAGCCGCTCAAGGACAACGGCACCGCATCGGCGGTTGTTGAAAACGAAGAACTGCAAGGCCGTGCGGCGTTTCTGGTCCTGCTCAGTGCGACCGGCGAGCTGGTGGCCGAAGCAAACACCGTGATCGGCGGAGGATGACGCATGATTGAACTGGATCAGATAGACAAGAAAGCCGCCTCGGTACTGGACGGTTACCTGGTCCGGAAAGACTTGGTCCGCACCTTCAGTCGCCAGTTTCCGGTCCCCACCTACGTTGTCGAGTTCATGCTCGGGCGCTATTGCGCCAGCACCGATCAAGAGGAGATCGACGAGGGGCTCGAGATCGTGCAGCGCCAGCTCAAGTCCCGCACGGTGCGCGCCGGCGAGGAGGAGCTGTTCAAGGCCAAGGCTCTGGAAACCGGCGAGGTGAAGATCATCGACCTGGTGACGGCGCGAGTGGACAACAAGGGCGAGTACGTCGCCAGCCTGCCAAGCCTCCGGTTGACGGATGTGCGGATCAGCAGCGAGCTGGTCAACCAGCACGAACGCATGTTGACCGGTGGCTTCTATGCCGAACTGGGTGTGACGTTCGATGTGGCCATCGCCCAGGAGGCCAAAGGGCGTCCGTTTGGGATCACGTCGCTCCGGGAGATTCAGCTGTCCAAGCGCGACGTGTTGGACACCCTGACCAAGGCCCGTCAGGCGTTCACCACCGAGGAATGGAAGTGCTTTTTGCTCCGATCCATCGGCATTGAGTCAGGCGGGCTGAGCGACCGCCAGCGAAACGCCCTGCTCCTGCGCATGGTGCCCTTCGTGGACCGCAACTACAACCTGGTGGAGCTCGGTCCGCGCGGCACGGGCAAGAGCCATCTGTTCCAGCAGGTTTCGCCTTACGCCCACCTCATCTCAGGTGGCAAAGCCACTGTAGCCAAGATGTTCGTGGAGAACACAGCCAAGGGCCGCCGGGGCTTGGTGTGTCAGTACGACGTGGTCTGCTTCGACGAGGTGTCAGGCATTTCCTTCGACCAGAAGGACGGCGTGAACATCATGAAGGGCTACATGGAGTCCGGCGAATTCAGTCGCGGCAAGGAGAGCATCCGCGCGGACGGCAGCATCGTCTTGGTCGGCAACTTCGACGTCGATGTGGAACACCAGCAACGCGTGGGGCACTTGTTTGGGCCCATGCCGCCGGAGATGCGTGACGACACCGCCTTCATGGACCGCATCCATGCGTTCTTGCCTGGTTGGGACGTGCCCAAGATCAACAAGGACCTGGTCACCAATCACTTCGGGCTGGTGAGCGACTTCCTGTCCGAGTGCTGGAGCCAGCTTCGGAACCAGAGCCGGGTGAGCGAGTTGCAGAACCGCGTCTTCTTTGGCGGCGCCCTGTCTGGCCGGGACACGAACGCGGTCAACAAGACGGTCAGCGGCTTGCTGAAGCTGCTGTACCCAAGCGCGGATGTGCCGGTCCCCGACGAAGAGCTGGAATGGGCCGTTCGCATCGCCATGGAGGTTCGGCGGCGAGTCAAAGAGCAACAGAAGCGAGTCGGGGCCGCAGAGTTTCGGAACACTCACTTCAGCTACATCATGGGCGCCGACGGTGTGGAAAAGTTTGTCTCGACGCCTGAGCTGCAAAGTGACAACAGCATTGGTGGTGACCCGCTGGAGCCAGGTCAGGTTTGGACCATCAGCCCCGGTGGCGGCGAAGAAAACTCGGGCCTCTACCGCATCGAGGTCAATGAAGGTCCCGGATCGGGTTTGAAAGTGCTCAACAAGCCCATTCCTCCCGCGTTCCGCGAGAGCATCGGCTTCGCCGAGCAGAACCTGTACGCCAGGTCATTGCAGTTGGTTGGCGACAAAGACCCTCGGCAGCATGAGTTCACGGTGCAGCTCCGAGCGTTTGACGCAGCAAAGTCTGGTGCCAAGCTTGGTGTGGCCTCTTTGGTGGCCCTGTGCACATCGTTGTTAAAGCGAAGCGTGCGTGGTGGCTTGATCATCGTCGGAGAGATCAACCTCGGGGGCTCGATCGAGCCCGTCCACAACGCAGTCACGATTGCCGAGATCGCCGTTGAGAAAGGCGCGACGTCGCTGCTGATGCCGGTAGCTTGTCGGCGCCAGTTGGTCGACTTGTCCGACGACATGGCGACCAAGATCGACATCCAGTTCTACTCCGACGCCCGCGACGCGCTGTTGAAGGCCATGGCCGAGTGACCCACGGTAAGCGGTTAACAGAAATGCCCGGCGGCTGCCGGGCATTTCTAGTCGCTGGTCCGCACTTACCGCCAAGTAATGTTTCGCGACCTCGAGAACATCTTCATGCAGTTAATGAACGTGGTTTTGCCGCCGCAAAGCTCGATCAGTTCCCGTTGCTCCATGCGTAGGAGGGCCGCGCGAAGGCGGTTGCTAGGAATGCCCAGCAACAAGCCGATGGGCTCCGTAGGAACCTCCTTGTAGTCGGTTTCAAAGCGGAAGATCTTCAGGTGCTCGATAACGGCCGCCACGTCTGCCTCCTGCTGAGGCAAAGGCGGCGGCGGGACGAACACGAGCTCGTACTGAGTGGCATGCCAGGAGACAAGCGCCCAGGCGCGCTGGAGGCAAGAGAGCGAGACATAGTGGGTTTCGCTTTCCCAGACATGCAGCACTGCAGCCAGGCGGGCGGTCAGATTGAGCATCTTCGAGACGAAGTCTGCGATATGCGCGAGCTGCCCGAACTTGAGATTGTTGGTGATGCGGCACAGTTCGTCCCAGTAGCCCAGGGCGTCAGGTGCGAACACGAGTTCGATGGGTGCGATGCCACCGATTTCCTGGTTGTCCCGATGTAGGTCGTAAAGCTCCTTGAGCGCCTCGTGGAGGTCCGAGAGCGCCTCGTCGTCCCCATTGGCGCGAGCATACTGGTTGCCCATTGGCAACGGTTGCGCAACGCAGACGAGGAGGCGCGAAAAGAAGCCGAGTTTGACGGCTTTATGTTCGTTATATTCGTTGCGCTTGCACCGAGGACGGAACGGGGTGATTGCTGCGGACTGCGCCAGCAGACCAAACGTTCCCCGCGGATGGCTGGCGTAAAGATGCTTCTTCTTCTCGCGTCGGTACTCCAATGCCTTGCCGTCAATCAGATCGACCATGTCAGATACGTGACGCATCAGACTGGAGCTAAGCAGCTTGTCGCCTTCATCGGTGATGAAGTCAACGGCTTCGTACTCGCCGTCCAGCTGGTGGAGCAGGCTTTCCAGGTCAAGGTTGCTAGCCAGGCGTGGACGATGTTTTGGGTTCACCGAAGGCGTCCGGTTCAGCTCGGCCAGCGTGGCGAGGAATTCTTGCGCCGAATCGTTTTTCCGCAGGCAGCGCGCGATCTCCGCCTTCAGCAGCTTGACGTGGAATTTTGTTTCGTCCGAAGCCGCGTTCGCTTCGATCGTTGCGGCCTCGTACCGCGCGAAGCTTTCCTTGGCATGGTCCTTGAGCGGCCGGATCAGGAGCTCATGCACCGGACTCTTGCTCCCACCGACATCAGCGACGCACAGGGTGCTCACGCCAATCGGGATGGGCGTCCAGTTGGGCGGGATCACCGTGTAGAGGGGCGCCACTGCCGAGGACAGGATCGACAGCAGGTGCGTCCGCACCATGCTCGGGCAGGCCTCCTGGACCTTGGCGCACACGGCGCGCGCGGCAGCTTCGGCCAGCGGCGGGAGCATGCTGAAATTGGGGTCCTGAGCTCGAAATGTGTGGAATGGGGCGAGCATGTTCATGCTGCCGCCCCATCGCGGTGACCGCTAAGCGCGGCTGCCAGTGGGTGGGGGTCTTCGTTCGTTACCGGGTCATCGCTCTCGTTGGCCGAAGCATCTACTTCGGACTTGGCCAGACGCCCCCGCAGCTCCTTGAGCTTCGCCGGATAGAACTTCTCACGTAGGCCCAAGGAATTGATCAGTTCGATCAATTCCTTGTCGCTGATGCCATCCGCCTTGGCGGAAAGGATCTGCGGTTTGATGAGCGCCAGGAGACGCTCGATGTCCTTCTTGTCTTTAAGGGTCTGGTACGCCGCGATGAACTGCGCGGCCATTTCGTTAACGTTGCTGGGTGGCATGTGCTTCTCCTCCATTGGACTTGCCGGAATGGCGGTCCTGAGAAGGCATGCTGAGCAGATGCGGAGACGTTGAATAAGGAGCGGATTTCCCCGGAGTCGTCGAAAAACCGCGACGGAAATTCAGCCGAAGGCTGCGCGGCAGATCAGTGGCGGGGGAGGATTGCCAACACCCCTTTGGGTGAAGCCCCGTCTGCACGAGGTGGTGCCGTACTGCCTCCCCCCAGCTCCGCTGGCCGGTGCTGCACAACACCTCACAAGGGGCCCCAACCGTAGCCAATGCGCTGTGGCATACTGGATGGCATACTGGAGCGAGTAGAAAAGAAAAAAGCCCCTAGAAATCAGGGGCTTAGTTCAATTAACTGGCGGAGAGAGGGGGATTCGAACCCCCGAAGCGCGGTTTAGACGCTTACACACTTTCCAGGCGTGCTCCTTCAACCACTCGGACACCTCTCCGGATCCTGCCATCGGCAAACGCCTCAGCAGGGGCGCAGATTCTAGCGGGCGGCGCGGCCGGACACAAGCGCCCAGATCAGGGACGCATCCGGGGGCATTGTTGGCGAAGGGGCTGGACAGGCATGGCACAATGGAACATCCGATGGAAAACGGTGGCCTGATGTCCTATCTCGTCCTTGCCCGCAAGTGGCGTCCGAAGCGTTTTGCCGAGCTGGTGGGCCAGGAGCATGTGGTCCGCGCGCTCAGCAATGCGCTGGACAGCGGCCGGGTCCACCACGCGTTCCTGTTCACCGGTACCCGTGGCGTGGGCAAGACCACCATCGCGCGCATCTTCGCCAAGTCGCTCAACTGCGAGCAGGGCACCAGTGCCGACCCGTGCGGCCAGTGCGCCGCCTGCCTGGACATCGACGCCGGTCGCTACATCGACCTGCTGGAAATCGACGCCGCGTCCAACACCGGCGTGGACGACGTGCGCGAGGTGATCGAGAACGCGCAGTACATGCCTTCGCGCGGCAAGTACAAGGTCTACCTGATCGACGAAGTGCACATGCTGTCCAAGGCGGCGTTCAACGCACTGCTGAAGACGCTGGAAGAGCCGCCGGAGCACGTGAAGTTCCTGCTGGCCACCACCGACCCGCAGAAGCTGCCGGTCACCGTGCTCAGCCGCTGCCTGCAGTTCAATCTCAAGCGCCTGGATGAAGACCAGATCCAGGGCCAGATGACCCGCATCCTGGCGGCGGAAGAGATCGAGGCCGACGGCAGCGCCATCGTGCAGCTGGCCAAGGCCGCTGACGGCAGCCTGCGTGACGGCCTGTCACTGCTGGACCAGGCGATCGCCTATGCCGGCGGCGCGCTGCGCGAGGATGTGGTGCGCACCATGCTGGGCACTGTGGATCGCACCCAGGTGGCGGCGATGCTCGATGCGCTGGCCGAGGGCGATGGCCCGCGCCTGCTGCAGGTGGTGGCCGCGTTGGCCGAATTCTCGCCGGACTGGAGTGGCGTGCTGGAAGCGCTGGCCGAAGGCCTGCATCGCATCCAGGTGCAGCAGCTGGTGCCGGGCGCCGCCGTGGCGGAAGGCCTGGATGTGGCGGCATTCGCCGAGCGCCTGCGCCCGGAAGTGGTGCAGCTCTGGTACCAGATGGCCTTGAATGGCCGTCGCGACCTGCCACTGGCACCGAGCCCGCGCGCCGGCTTTGAAATGGCGGTGCTGCGCATGCTGGCGTTCCGCCCGGCCGCAGCGGTACCGCCGGTGCCGAAGGCCGTCGACGGTGCGGTGGGAGGCACGCCGGGTGGCAACGCTGCCGGTGGTGGCGCCCATGCCGGAAGCCATGAAGCGACGCCGGCTGCTGCCGTCGCTTCGGCCAGCCCGGCCGTGGCGGCGCAGGTGGCCGCTCCGGCGGCTGCACCGCGCGAACCTGAACCCGAACCCGAGCCGGCCCCGCAACCGGAGCCGGATCCGACGCCTGAACCCGAGCCGGTTCCGGTGGAAGAACCCGTGTCACCGCCGCCGGTGAAGGCCGAGGCGCTGGCGCCTGCCATCGCTGCAGAGGCAAGCGATGACCTGCCGCCGTGGGCCACCGACGAAGCCGAGGCGCGGGATGGGGCTCTGGCGGCCGAGATGGCCGGCCCGGATGCCGCCATGGTCGCGCCCTGGCATGAACCGCCGGCTCCCGCCGCGGATCCAGGCGAGCCTGCGCCGCCGGAGCGTTCGTTCCGCGCCGAAGGTATTGCCATTGCGCCGGCCGAACCGGCTCCGGCGCGTGAGGCCGCACCGCAGGAAGGTGTCAGCGAGCTGGCCACTGCCGAAGACTGGCTGGACCTGGTCGCCAACAGCGGTCTCAGCGGCCCCTCGCGGCAGCTGGCTGCCAACGCCGCCTTCATCAGCTGCCAGCACGGGACCTTGAAACTGGGCCTTTCGCCCGGATTTGAGTACCTGCGCTCGGAGCGCGCGCTGGCTGCCCTGGGCGAGATGCTGGAGAAGGCCCTTGGCCAGGCGCCGAAGATCGTGGTCGAGACCGTGGAAACCGAACACGTTCCGGCCGAGACCCTGCATCAGCGTGCCGACCGCCAGCGTGGCGAGCGGCAGCAGGTGGCAGAGGCCGTTTTCATGGACGACCCGGAAGTGCAGGTGCTGATCCAACAGCACGGTGCCCGGGTTGTTTCCGATTCCATCCGTTCTTTTGACGAGTAAGACACTATGCGCGGCAATATCGCCCAACTGATGCAGCAGGCCCAGAAGATGCAGGAAAACCTGCAGAAGGCCCAGGAAGAAATCGCCAGGATCGAAGTGACCGGCAGTGCCGGCGGCGGCATGGTCAGCGTGACCCTGACCGGCGCCAAGGAATGCCGCAAGGTGCGCATCGACCCGTCGCTGACCAGCGACCCGGAGATGCTGGAAGACCTGATCGCCGCCGCCTTCAATGATGCCTCGAACAAGATCGATGCCGAGTCGAAGTCGAAGATGGGTTCGGCCACCGCCGGCATGCAGCTGCCGCCGGGCATGAAGCTGCCGTTCTGATTGCCAGCGTGGCATCCGTGCAAGCGGGTGCCACAGAATCTGTAGCCGTCGAGCTCGCTCGGCGCCATCAAAGCATGCCGCCGTGTCCGCACCCCTGCTTGAACAACTGATCGACGCACTGCGGGTGCTGCCTGGCGTAGGCCAGAAGACGGCGCAGCGCATGGCCTACCACCTGCTCGAGCGCGAGCGCGAAGGCGGCCAGCGCCTGGCCGAAACGCTGGCCTTGGCGGTGGAGCGTATCGGCCACTGCGCGCAGTGCCGCGACTTCAGCGAAACCGAGCTGTGCCCGACCTGTGCCAACAGCAGCCGCGAGCGCAGCCAGCTGTGCGTGGTCGAATCGCCGGCCGATCGTCTCGCGATCGAGAACGCGACGGGTTTTCGCGGTGTCTACTTCGTGCTGCAGGGCCGGCTGTCGCCGCTCGATGGCGTCGGCCCGCGCGAGCTGGGCCTGGAGCAGCTGGAGCAGCGGCTGGCCGAAGGTGAGGTACAGGAGCTGATCATCGCCACCAGTGCCACCGTCGAAGGCGAAGCCACCGCGCATTACCTTGCGCAGCTGGCGCGCGCGCGCAAGGTGCAGCCCAGCCGGCTGGCACAGGGCCTGCCGCTTGGCGGCGAGCTTGAATACGTTGACCGCGGCACGCTGTCGCACGCGTTCGGGACGCGCAGCGAATTCCGCGATTGAGTACCACCCGGGCATCACCCGGCGCGGCCGGCCTACAATGCGGAAGACACTCCCGCCGAGGCCGACCATGAGCAACGATACCCTCTTCAGCAAGATCATCCGTCGCGAGATCCCGGCCACCATCGTCTATGAGGATGACGAGGTGCTGGGCTTCAAGGACATCGCACCGCAGGCGCCGGTGCACGTACTGTTCATTCCGAAGAACGAGATCATCCCGACCCTGGACGACCTGCAGCCGTCGCAGGCGCACCTGGTCGGCAAGCTGGCCCTGGCCGCTGCCGAATACGCGCGCCGCGAGGGTTTCGCGCAGGACGGCTACCGCATTGTGATGAACTGCCGCGAACATGCCGGGCAGACCGTGTTCCACATCCACATGCACCTGCTGGCCGGCGCGCCGCTGGGGCATTTCGGTACGCCGGGGCGCTGAAGCCCTGTCCACGCATGCGTGGATGAAAAAGGCCGCCCGAAGGCGGCCTTTTCCGATCATGCGGGCTGGGGGGCGATCACCACCAGCCCCAACGGCCGTAGCCACCCCAGTACGGGCCCCACGGACCCGGACCCCACGGACCATAGGGGTAGGGCACCACATCGACCTGGCGCTGTTCCGGCCACAGGTAGATCACATCGGCCGACAGCTTCGGCAGGCGGTAGTCGTAGTCCCCGATGCGGGTGTTCTGGTAGCCGTCGATCTTGCCGATGAAGGTCACGTCACGCCCGGCTTCAAACACGGCCGGGTCGTAGAAACCGGCGCGGCAGGCAATGAAGCGGCCGTCGCTGGCGTCGGACGAGGTGGTGTTCGGGCGGCCACTGGCGTTGAGCGGGCGCGAGATCATCTGGAAGCAGGTCTCGCCCTGGCCGGGCTTGGTCTCGATGATGCGGCCGCCCCATCGGACCGGCGTGCCGACCTGCTGGGTGGCGACCGAGTCGCGCGGGGAAACCAGGCTGAACTGTCCCTGCAGCGGCTTGGGGGCCGTGGCGCAGGCCGACAGGGCCAGCGTGGCCACAGCGGTGAGGAGGAACTTGGTGTTCATGGGGAGGCTCCGGAAGTCGGGCGATGCCTGCGCAGGTCCCGCAATAATGAAGCGAGGTCGGTGCAAGTTCCAGCGTAGCGCGCGTCGGCGAAACGCTGGCTGAGCGCGAGCAGGGTCGGGTCGGGTCGCTGCCGGTGAACCCGCTGTGCCCAGTCCTGTGCGGTTTCGTGCGGTTCGCGGGCCAGGCCAAGGCGCGCATACCGCCGCCCGAGCCGGTGCCAGGCGCGCAGCAGCGGGTCGCGCTCGCGCTCGCCGCGGGCCAGCAGCCAGGCCATCCACGCCAGTGCCAGCAGGGCGGCGACCACGAATCCGGTCACCAGCTGCGCCGGCCCGAGGTCATCCAGCCCGAACGGCTTGAGCAGTTGCTGCTGGCGGCGTGCATCGAAGGACAGCACCAGGTCGTTCCAGCCGCGGCGCAGCCAGTCACCCATCTTCCCCAGCTGCAGCCAGCGCTGTTGCAGTGGGGTATCGGTGCCGGCCTGCAGGCGGTCGTCCAGGGTGTCCAGGATGCGTTCGGGTGCCACGGCGGCAGTCGGGTCGACCCGCACCCAGCCGCGTTGCGGCAGCCAGACTTCGGCCCAGGCGTGGGCATCCATGCGACGCACCACCCAGTAGTCGCCGATGCGGTTGCGGGTACCGCCTGCGAAGCCGGTCACCACCCGGGCCGGAATGCCGGCATTGCGCATCAGCACTACGAAGGCCGAACTGAAGTGCTGGCAGAAGCCGGCCTTGTAGTTGAACAGGAAATCGTCGACCGGATCGCGCCCCGCCACCGGTGTATCCAGCGTGTAGGAGAAGTCGCGGGTGATCCATTGCAGCGCACGGCGGACGATGGCCTCGTCATCGCTGCCGGCCTCCTGCCGCCATTGCCGCGCGAGCTGGGCGGTGCGCGGATTGAAGCCCGGCGGAAGCTGCAGCGCCGCGCGGCGCAGGTAGGGCGACAGATCGGTGTCGAACCGTTGCGGCGGCGCCGAATGCAACCGCCAGCGGCTGAGCGCGGACAGCGTGCGGTCGCTGCGCAGGCTCATGTCGGCATCGAAGCTGCTGCCCTCCGGTGCGCGGCTGGGCAGGTCCAGTGCCACCAGCAGGCGACGGTCGGTGGGCTCGTAGTCGATCTGGTAGTCCCAACCCTGTGCGGCGGTTTCGACTACCGGTGCGGGGCGCCCGGCCGTCGCGCGATCGCGGCTCCAGCGGTGGCCGTCGAACGACGTCAGCACCGGGCCGCGCCAATAGCGCTGCGCAGGCTCGGGCACCGCGCCGAAAAACTGCACGCGCAACGCCGGGGTGTCGTCGGCCATCAGGTCCAGCCACTGGTCCGGCGCCATGCTGTCAGCCAGGCCCGGTGTGCCCACCGCTCGCTCGGGTACGCCCCACAGCGGCGTGGACAAGCGCGGGAACAGCCAGAAGCAGGCCAGCGCGAGTGGCAGGCCGATCCCCAGCAGGCGGCCGACGCCACGCAGTTGTCCGCGCAGCGGCAGGCGAGGGCTGTGGCCCTCGTCCAGGGCCAGGCGTTGCAGGGCCAGCAGTGCGGCAACTGCGGCCAGCGCTGCCAGCCCGGTGGTCAGCGGCCCCTGGTCGAGCAGGAAGGCCGCGAACGGCGAGAACAACGCGAAGCCCAGCAGGCTGCGCGCATCGCGCAGGTTGCGCAGCTCGCTGGACTTGATCGCCAGCATCGCTGCCAGCAATGCGCAGCCGGTATCGCGGCCCGGCCGCACCATGCCCATCTGCCAGACGATGGCGGCAAGCATGGCCAGCACCAGCAACAGGCGGACCGGCATCGGCAGCAGCCGCCGCCATGAAAGCGCAGCGGTCAGCACGGCGGCGATCGCGATCACGCTGGCCAGCACCGGCGGCAGCTGCAGCAGCAGTGGCAGCAGCGCCAGCGCTGCGCTGGCCAGGGTCCAGCTGCGGGCGTTGCGGTCGAGCAGGACGGCAGGCTCAGTCATGGGGCATCAATGCCAGTGCGCGCAGGCACAGGTGGTGGTGGCTGGCACCCTGGCCGGGCCCCAACGGCGGATGGGCCGGAAGCAGCAGCGTATAGCGACGGCCTTCGCGTTCGGCCATGTCGACCCAGCGTGCCAGGCGTGCGATGCGCGCTTCATGGCCCAGCGCTGCCAGCGTGCGCCAATCCAGCACCACTTCGATGCCGATCGGCTTCTCGTACTCGCGTACCAGCAGGCTGTCGCGGCGCGCCGAGTGTTTCCAGGCAATGCTGCGCGGAGCATCGCCGGCACGATAGGGGCGCAGCTGATGCAGCTCTTCGCCCGTGGCGTGGGCGCGGGTGTGCAGGGGATCGCTGCCACTTTCAGGGAGGGGCGGTGCCTGGGCCTCGGCCAGCGGGTAGACCAGCAGCGGTTGCTCCGGCCACACCCACGACCATGCCCGCACCAGTCCCAGCGGCTGCGTGCTCGACAGGCGGATGCGGGGCAGTTCCAGCCAGCCGCGGCGCTCGCTGGGAACATCCAGCTCCACTTCGCCGCGACCGTGTGCAGGCAGTGCGACCCAGGCCTCGCTTGCGCCCAGCTGCAGGTGCAGCCCGTGGCGCGCGCGCGGGTCGCGCAACGAAAGGTCCACGCGCAGGCGCAGGGGATGCCCGGCCGGTACTGGTTCGGCGGAGATTGCATCGATCTGTATGCCGGACAGTTGCAGGTGCGCGGCGATGGCGCTGGCGATCGCTGCCGCGGCCAGCAGCAGCGCCAGCAGCAGGGCCGGGTTGTTGTTGTAGTTCAATGCGCCCAGCAGCATCGCCGACAGCAGGGTGGCGACGAACAGGCCGAAGCGTGTCGGTAGCACGTAGATGCGATGGCGGTCCAGTCGCTGCGGCAGGGCTTCGGGCCTGCGGGGGCGCGCCAGCAGCTGCATGCGTGCCCAGCGTGTGGCCACCTTCAGTCCACCGCGACGGTCTGCAGGATCGCCCGCGCCAGCGCCGGCCCGGAGCTGGATTCGGCTTCGGCCACCAGGCGATGGCCGGCCACCGCCACGAACAGGGTCTGCACGTCTTCGGGCACCACATGCCCGCGGCCAAGCAGCAGCGCATGTGCCCTGGCGGCACGCAGCAGGGCCAGTCCCGCGCGCGGTGACAGGCCTACGCGCACGCCGGCATGGTGTCGGCTGCGGGTCAGCAGCGCCTGCACATAGTCGATCAGCGCGTCGCTGGCATGCACCTGGCCAACCGCTTCACGCAATGCACGCACCTGGGTGTCGTCCAGCTTTGGCACCGCGCGTGCGATCAGGTCGCGGCGATCACTGCCGCGCAGCAGCTCGCGCTCGGCCTGCGCGCTGGGGTAGCCCATCGCCAGCCGCAGCAGGAAACGATCCAGCTGCGAATCCGGCAACGGGAAGGTGCCGGACAGGTCGACCGGGTTCTGCGTGGCGATCACGAAGAACGGGTCGGGCAGTGGATGTGTCTGTCCATCCAGTGTGACCTGCTGCTCGGCCATCGCTTCCAGCAGCGCACTCTGTGTCCGCGGCGGTGCACGGTTGATCTCATCGGCCAGCAGCACGTGGGTGAACACCGGGCCGGGATGGAACTGGAACTGGCGGCTGCCGGCCTCGTACACCGAAACGCCAAGTACGTCCGCCGGCAACAGGTCGGAGGTGAACTGCACGCGCTGGAAGCTGAGACCGAGGCTGCTGGCCAATGCGTGCGCCAACGTGGTCTTGCCCAGCCCGGGCAGATCCTCGATGAGCAGGTGGCCGCCAGAAAGCAGGGCGACAAAGGCCAGCCTGACTTCCGGCACCTTGCCCAGCACCAGTGCGTTCACCTGATCCTGTGCCTCCCGCAGGGCCTGGCGCAGTTGATCGGTTAGCATGCTGGGATTGGGGGACGAGGCTGGCATGATCGTCTCAGGTCTGGAATCCATTCGATTATCCATAGAGCAATGCAAGGCGAACAGCGCGCGCGGGCGATTTTTCTCTGGTTGTGGACGCTGATCACAGCGGCCAAGCTGGTGGTGGCCGCGCGCCTGCCGCTGTTCGTCGATGAGGCGTTCTATTGGCAGGAAGGCCAGCACCTGGCCGCTGCCTATTCCGACCTGCCGGGGCTGACCGCCTGGCTTGCACGCCTGGGCGTGGAGATCGGTGGCCATCACGTACTCGCATTGCGCCTGCCGTTCCTGGCCATCGGCGCGCTGCTGCCGATGCTGGTGGTGCGCATCGCCACGCGCTGGTTTGGCAACGTGGCCGGGTGGCAGGCGGGCAGCCTGACCCTGCTGATGCCGTTGTCGGCCACGCTGGGCCTGCTGGCCGTGCCGGACGTACCGATGGCGCTGGCGGCGGTGATCTGCCTGCACGCCGGCGCGCGCCTGCTGCACAGCGTGGATGCGTCCTCGGCGATGAAGCTGGCGCTGGGCCTGCTGATCGGTGCGCTCAGCCACTACCGTTTCATTGGTGTCATCGGTGTCGGCTTCATTGCGCTGCTGGCGTTGCCGCAGGGCCGTCGCATGCTGGCCGATCCGCGCGTATGGGTGGCGCTGGCGGTGGGCGTGCTGGCCTGGCTGCCGTTGCTGGCGTGGAATGCCGACAACCACGATGCCGGCCTGAAGTTCCAGGTGGTCGAGCGCCACCCGTGGGCGTTCGAGTGGGAGGGGCTGTGGTTCCTGGTGATCCAGCCGATGCTGGTGACGCCGATCCTGTGCATCGCGATGTGGAAGGTCGCCCTGGCGGGTACCCGCAGTGGCGGTGGGGCGCGGGTGCAGTGGCGCTATTTCGGCCTGGTGGGCGGGGTGTCGACGCTGGGCATCTTCCTGCTGGGCTTCTTCACCGATGTCGAGCGGATCAGTTTCCACTGGCCCTTGCCAGGCTACCTGGCGTTGCTGGTGGCCGTGCCGGTGGTCCTCAACGGTTGGCCGCGCTGGTTGCGCCGTACCGGCTGGTGGCTGGCCGCTGCAGGTACCGTGCTGGCGTTCGGCTACTACCTGATGGCGTCCACGCCGGCACTGCGCGAGCAGATGGCCGGCAGCAAGTACTACCCGCGCAACTTTGCCGGCTGGCAGCCACTGGCCGTGGCGGTGCGTGACGAACTGCGGCAGATGCCACCGGGTACGCGTGTCCTGGCGGGCAACTTCAAGGTCGGTGCCGAACTGGGCTTCCAGCTGGGCAATGGCGATATCGAGGTGCTGCCACATCCGCTCAACGACAAGCATGGGCGCACCGCACAGCTGGCGCAGTGGGACCTGCTGCACGAAAGCCCGCGCAGTGTGCCGATGCTGCTGGTGCTTTCACCCAGTGACCAGCGCTACCGCGACCTGCTGGCGCGCTATCACACCATCTGCGAGCAGGTGGGGCCGCTGCCTGCGCCGCGGGTGGTCAGCAGCGATCATGGTTTCCAGCGGTTCCTGCTGTTCCGGCTGCCGGCCAAGCGTGCACAGGGGCCCTGCGTAACACCCGCGATGGCCTGGCTGGATGCGCCGTCCAACGGTGAGAAGGTCTCCGGAACGCTCGCCATCAAGGGCTGGGCATTCAAGGATGGGGTCGGGCTGGCGCGGGTTGAAGTGCTGGTTGATGGCCGCTCGATCGGTGACGCGCGTTACGGGCGCGTGTTCGACGTTCGCCCCGCCTGGCCGGACAGTACCGATCCGCAGCATCCGGCGGTGGGCTTCGACGCGTCGCTGGACACCACCACGCTGGCGCCGGGCCGGCACTGGCTCGGCCTGCGCCTGCACGGGCGCGATGGCAGCGTGGAGGCGTGGCAGGAGCAACCGTTCGAGGTTCGTTGAGGTCCTCTGGTCCTGTGGAGCGGAGCCGATGCTTGGCTGCTTCCGAATCAGATGGCAGGCAGCCTCGAAAAAGGCAGCCGGGCATGGGCTCGGCTCTACCGTTCAGGGCACCGCGAATCCGGCTCTGCGCAGCAGGCCGCACAGCGCGATCAGTGGCAGGCCGACCAGCGCGGTCGGGTCGCGGTTGTCGATCGCCTCAAACAGGCTGATGCCCAGGCCCTCGCACTTGAAGCTGCCGGCGCAGTCCAGGGGTTGCTCGGTGGCGACGTAGCGGGCGATCTCCCGCGAGTCCAGCGCGCGGAAGTGCACTTCGGTCAGATCCAGGGCGGCGAGGGATTCTCCATCCCGCCTGAGACTGATTGCCGTGTGAAAGCGTACCGTCTGCCCGGACATCGCCACCAGCTGCGCACAGGCCGCCTCGACCGTGCCCGGCTTGCCCAGCGGCTGGCCGTTCAGGTCGGCGACCTGGTCCGAGCCGATCACCCAGGCACCCGGATGGCGCGTGGCGACATCGGCCGCCTTGGCGGCGGCCAGGCGCGTGGCCAGGGCCAGCGGCCCCTCGCCGTTCAACGGCGTTTCATCCACCTCCGGGCGTGCGCAGTCGAAGGGCAGGCCCAGCCGTTGCAGCAGTTCGCGACGGTAGCGGGAGGTGGAGGCCAGGACCAGTGACATGCGAGAATACCGGGGCAGGGTGCGGCAGTCTGGCCCGCCGGCAACGCCAGCAGCAAGTCCTGTATGGCGGGCATTTGACAGCGGGCGGTGCGATCCTTAGTATTCAGCGGCTTATGTCCGCGAACGTGCCCGAAACGCTGGATGCCTGGCGGATGGTTGTAGCGCGAAGGCGCTTCGACGGTCAGGTCTCCCTGGCTGAATTGACCCGCCTGCAGGGGTTGGTCGCAGATACCGACGGCGAGTGTGTCTACTCGCTTGAATTCGGTCGCGACGACGTCTTGCGGGTATCCTATGTGGAACTGACCATCGACACCGCGTTGCCGCTGACCTGTCAGCGCAGCATGCAGCGATTCCTGTTGCCGGTGAAGGTGACCCAGAGGCTTGGTCTGATCCGCGACGAGGACGAGGAATCGTCCCTGCCGGAGGAATACGAGGCGTTGCTGGTGCCGGAAGACGGCCAGCTGCGTCCGCTGGACCTGGTCGAGGACGAGCTGGTGCTGGCGGTGCCTGTGGTGCCGCTGTCGCCCGACGGTGAAGCAGTCGACAAGGACTGGGCACCGAGCGAAGAAGAAACAAAGAAGGCCAACCCGTTTGCGGCGTTGGCGGCATTGAAGAAACAATAGCAGCCGGTTGTCGTCGGCGGCTGCGGCGAAAGCGAAAAGTGTGCTGGGCGCTGGCGTCCTGTGCGACGAAACGACGAAGCAAAACGAACCGAGTTTGGAGCAATCCCATGGCTGTCCAGAAATCCCGTGTTACCCCGTCCCGCCGCGGCCAGCGCCGTTCGCATGACGCCCTGAGCGCCAAGCAGCTGTCGACCGACCCGACCACCGGCGAAGTGCACCTGCGTCACCACATCACTGCTGACGGTTTCTACCGCGGCAAGAAGGTCATCCAGACCAAGACCTCGGCCGTCGAAGAAGATTGATGTGCCGGGAAGGCCGCTGCCTCCGGGCAGCGGCCTTTGCCTTCTTTCCCGGGCGTGCCGGTGATCGGCGGCCCGCGCAACAGGAAACATGATGAGCAAGCGGATCTATTCGAGGATCGCGGGCACCGGTAGCTATTTGCCGGAGAAAGTCCTGACCAACGCCGACCTGGAAAAAATGGTCGAAACCTCGGATGAGTGGATCCAGTCGCGCACCGGAATTCGTGAACGGCACATCGCGGCCGAAGGCGAGACCACCAGCGACCTTGGCTACAACGCCGCCCTGCGCGCGCTTGAAGCCGCAGGCATCGATGCCTCGCAGCTCGACATGATCGTGGTCGGCACGACCACGCCTGACCTTATTTTCCCGTCCACCGCGTGCCTGATCCAGGCCAAGCTCGGTGTGGCCGGGTGCCCCGCCTTCGACGTCAACGCAGCCTGTTCCGGATTCGTGTTCGCGCTGGGCGTGGCCGACAAATTCATCCGCTCCGGCGACTGCAAGCACGTGCTGGTGATCGGCACCGAAACGTTGACCCGCATGGTCGACTGGAACGATCGCACCACCTGCGTGCTGTTCGGTGATGGCGCCGGCGCCGTCGTGCTCAAGGCCGACGAAGAGACCGGCATCCTCAGCACCCACCTGCATGCCGATGGCAGCAAGAAGGAACTGCTGTGGAACCCGGTCGGCGTTTCGACCGGCTTCAAGGATGGCGCCAATGGTGGCGGCACCATCAACATGAAGGGCAACGACGTGTTCAAGTACGCCGTCAAGGCGCTGGACTCGGTCGTGGACGAGACCCTGGCCGCCAACGGCCTGGACAAGTCCGACCTGGATTGGCTGATCCCGCACCAGGCCAACCTGCGCATCATCGAAGCCACCGCCAAGCGCCTGGACATGTCGATGGACCAGGTCGTGGTGACCGTCGACAAGCACGGCAACACCTCGTCCGGTTCGGTGCCGCTGGCGCTGGACGCCGCCGTGCGTTCGGGCAGGGTCGAGCGCGGCCAGCTGCTGCTGCTGGAAGCCTTTGGTGGCGGCTTCACCTGGGGTTCGGCCCTGCTGCGCTATTGATAGTGCAAGTTACGACAATGTGAAGTCTTGTCGTTACGGCCCTTCGGGGCCGTAACGCGTTTAAGGAGGACCTGTCATGGTTGAGCCCATCGTCATCGAAGGGCAACGTGCCTGGCTGAAGCAGTACGGCAAGGGAAGCCGGGCGCTGGCCCTGGGCCTGCTCAATTTTGTTGCCCGTCGTTTCCATCTCGACGCCCTTCGTCCTCCTCCGCACCGTGGCGGCGACGCCGCGCGCGAAACCGAGGCCCGCCGCCTTGCAGAGCTGCAGGCCCAAGGCGTGAACGTGCCGAACGTGCTGGGCACCGGCCATGCCGCGCTGGTAATCGGCGACAACGGCAGCTCGTTCAATACCTGCCTGCGCGAAGCCGACGAAGCAGGTCGTGATCGGCTGGTGATGGCGGCGATGCAGGCCATTGCCCAAGCGCATGCGCGCGGCGCCTATTTTGGCCAGCCGCTGCCGCGCAATCTCACCTGGGATGGGCAGCAGGTCGGCTTCATCGATTTCGAGGAAGATCCGCTGGAAGTGATGGACCTGTCCGAAGCGCAGGCCCGCGACTGGCTGATGTTCGGCTATGGCGTGGCCAAGTACTACGCTGATCGCCCCGAACATCTGCAGGCGATGATGGCCGAGGCGATGGGCGAGGCCCAGGCGCCGGTGCGCGAGCACGTGCATGCGGTCAGTGGCCGCCTGCGCAGCCTGGCCAGGGTCTGCATGAAGCTGGGCCGCTCAGCGCGCGCGCTGGCCCATTCGATCTTCATCACCCACGGTGCCAGCACTGCTGGCGTGCTGATGCTGGTGGGCCTGTGCGTGGATTTCCTCGCCGACGGCGATCTGGACGTGCTGCAGCTGTTCTGCTGATCGTTGGCCGGGCTCAGATCCCATTTCCCGTGGAAAAGGGATCTGACCCTGTCATTGCTCCATACGCCTGCATACGCGCACGTACAGACGACACAGCGGATTCCCCCTTATCATGGCCCGCTTCGATTGCAACAAGCGGATGACCGCGTGACCGTATCCACCCTCGCTTTTGTCTTCCCCGGCCAGGGCTCGCAGTCTGTGGGCATGGTGGCCGAGCTGGCCGAACTGCACCCGCAGGTGCGTGAAGCCTTCACCGAGGCATCCGATGGTGCCGGCGTCGACCTGTGGGCGCTGTCCCAGGGCGGCCCGGAGGAAATGCTCAACCGTACCGAATACACGCAGCCGGCCCTGCTGGCCGCGAGTATCGGCGTGTGGCGTGCCTGGAACGCCGTGGGCGGTCCGCGCCCGTCGGTGCTGTCCGGCCACAGCCTGGGCGAGTACACCGCCCTGGTTGCCGCCGGCGCGCTGAGCCTGCATGACGGTGCGCACCTGGTGCGCCTGCGTGGCCAGCTGATGCAGGAAGCGGCGCCGGCCGGTGTCGGCGCCATGGCCGCCGTGCTCGGTGCCGAAGACCAGCTGGTGCTGGATGTCTGCGCCGAAGCCGCAGGCAGCCAGGTAGTGGTGCCGGCCAACTTCAATTCGCCGGGCCAGATCGTGATCGGTGGCGACGCCGATGCGGTCGACCGTGCGCTGGCATTGCTGGCCGAGAAGGGCGTGCGCAAGGCGGTCAAGCTGGCCGTCAGCGTGCCCTCGCACACCCCGTTGATGCGCGAAGCCGCCAACCGCCTGGCCGAAGTGATGGCCGGCCTGTCCTGGCAGGCGCCGCAGCTGCCGGTGGTGCAGAACGTCGATGCCCAGGTGCACGACGGCGTGGACGCCATCCGCACTGCGCTGGTCCAGCAGCTGTACCAGCCGGTGCAGTGGACCGGTTGCGTGCAGGCGTTGGCCGCCCGCGGCATCACCCAGATCGCCGAGTGCGGCCCAGGCAAGGTGCTGACCGGCCTGGTCAAGCGCATCGACAAGGCCATCGACGGCCGTCCGTTGGCCACGCCGGGCGACTTCGAAGCCGCCCGCGAGGCATGGTCGGCCTGACCTTCCCTGTTCCTGCCGACCGTACCGGTGGCCGCTGCAAGCGGCACGGTGCGGCGGCCGCTCCCGTCTGAGGAAAACATCATGAGCAAGCCCCTGCAGGGTGAAATCGCACTGGTCACCGGTGCCAGCCGTGGCATTGGCGCCGCCATCGCCGATCTGCTGGCCGCCCAGGGCGCCACCGTCATCGGCACCGCCACCACCGAATCCGGCGCCGCCGCGATCGGTGAGCGCCTGGCCGCCCACGGCGGTCACGGCCGCGCGCTGAACGTCACCGACGCCGCCGCGCTGGACAGCGTGCTCGATGGCATCGCCAAGGAATTCGGCCCGATCTCGATCCTGGTCAACAATGCCGGCATCACCCGCGACAACCTGCTGATGCGCATGAAGGACGAGGACTGGGCGTCGATCATCGACACCAACCTGACCAGCGTGTTCCGTACCAGCAAGGCGGTGATGCGCGGCATGATGAAGGCGCGCAAGGGCCGCATCATCAACATCGCATCGGTGGTGGGCGTGACCGGCAATGCCGGCCAGGCCAACTACGCGGCCGCCAAGGCCGGCATCATCGGCTTCAGCAAGTCGCTGGCCAAGGAAATCGGCTCGCGCGGCGTCACCGTCAATGTTGTCGCACCCGGCTTCATCGACACCGACATGACCAAGGCGTTGCCGGAAGAAGCGCGTACCGCGCTGATCAACGACATCGCCCTCGAACGCCTGGGTTCGCCGGAGGACATCGCCCATGCGGTGGCGTTCCTGGCCAGCCCGGCTGCCGGTTACATCACCGGCGAAACCCTCCATGTGAACGGCGGCATGTACATGCCGTAAGCAAGGGGCGCAGGGATTGCGCCGCAAGTGGTTGATCTGCGGAGGTTTTTGCTGCAATGCAAGGCCGCGCCGGTTTCCACTACACTATCCCACGGCCATCGCCCTTGATGGCGACCACTTTTGAACCACAACTCCATCTGGAGCGAGATCCCATGAGCACCATCGAAGAACGCGTCAAGAAAATCGTCGTCGAACAGCTTGGCGTCAAGGAAGATGAAGTCACCAACAGCGCATCGTTCGTCGATGACCTGGGCGCTGACTCGCTGGACACCGTCGAGCTGGTGATGGCCCTGGAAGAAGAATTCGAGTGCGAGATCCCGGACGAAGAAGCCGAGAAGATCAGCACCGTGCAGGCCGCCATCGACTACATCACGGCCCACGTCAAGGCCTGATGTCAGACGGCAGTGCGCGCGGGTCTCCGCTCGCCGCGCACCGCACCCCATGGGGCCGCAGTTGCGGCCCCGTGTGTTTGAGCATCACACCGAAGCAAACCGTGTTACCCGATTGAACCTTCGGGTCAGGAGAATCAGCAATGAAGCGTCGCGTCGTCGTAACCGGCCTGGGTATCGTCTCGCCGTTGGGCAATGATCTGGCCAGCAGCTGGGAAGGCATCACCCAGGGTCGTTCGGGCATCGGTCCGCTGACCAACATTTCTGATGCCTACCTGGACCGGTTCACCACCAAGATTGCAGGTGAGGTCAAGGGCTTTGACATCACCGCCGACAACGAACTGTTCGGCAAGTACCGGGTCAGCGGCAAGGATGCCAAGAAGATGGACCCGTTCATCCATTACGGCCTCGGTGCCTCGTTCATGGCCCTGCACGACTCGGGCCTGGAGATCACCGACGCCAATGCCGAGCGCATCGGCGCCATTGTCGGCGCCGGCATCGGCGGCCTGCTCGGTATCGAAGAGCAGACCATCGAGTTCCATGAGGGCAAGAAGATCTCGCCCTTCTACGTGCCCAAGACCATCATCAACATGCTGCCGGGCCAGCTGAGCATCATCGCCGGCCTGAAGGGGCCGTCGTTCTCGGCGGTGTCGGCGTGCGCGACCTCGAACCATTCGATCGGCACCGCGATGCGTATGATCCAGTACGGCGACGCCGACGTGATGGTGGTGGGTGGTGCCGAACGTGGCTCGTCGCCGACCGCCGTGGGGGGCTTCTGCGCGATGAAGGCGATGAGCACCCGCAACGACGCCCCGGAACAGGCCTCGCGCCCGTGGGACAAGGACCGTGACGGCTTCGTGCTGGGCGACGGCGCCGGCATCCTGATCCTGGAAGAGTACGAGCACGCCAAGGCCCGTGGCGCGAAGATCTACTGCGAACTGGCCGGCTTCGGCGCCAGCTCCGACGCGTACCACATGACTGCGCCGAGCGAGAACGGCGAAGGTGCCGCGCGCTGCATGGTCATGGCGATGAAGGACGCCGGCGTGACCCCCGAACAGGTGGGTTACCTCAACGCGCATGGCACGTCCACGCCGCTGGGTGACCTGGGCGAGACCATGGCGATGAAGACCGCTTTCGGCGACCACGCCTACAAGATGATGGTCAGCTCCACCAAGTCGATGACCGGCCACCTGCTGGGCGCGGCCGGCGGCGTGGAAGCGATCTTCTCGGTGATGGCGCTGCAGGACAACGTCATTCCGCCGACCATCAACCTGCAGCAGCCGGGCGAAGGCTGCGACCTGGACTACGTGCCCAACGAAGCACGCCAGGCCAAGGTTGACGTGGTGATGTCCAATGGCTTCGGCTTCGGCGGCACCAACGGCACGCTGATCTTCAAGCGCGTCTGACCGGGTTGTAGCGTCGGGCCATGCTCGACTGAACGTGCATTACGCACGAGGAGGCCGCCGCAAGGCGGCTTCCGTGCATCTGAATCCCTGAACTGGCCATCATGACCCACGCACCGCTGATCCACCCGCTGCCGCACCCGATCGATCTGCTGGCCCTGCAGCAGCACGACCCGGCACGCTTCCCGCTGCTGATGGAATCCACCGCCTCGGGCACCGCCCAGGGCCGCTGGAGCCTGCTGCTGGCCGCGCAGGGCGATTGCCTGCGGCTGGATGCCGATGGCCAGGTGCGCGACCTGCAGGGTGCCGTGCAGCCCGGCACGTTCCTGCAGGCGCTGGATCGCGCCTGGCAGCACGAACGCCTGCCGCACGACGGCAGCCACAGCCTGCCGTTCCGCGGCGGCTGGGCGTTGATGCTGGACTACGAAGTGGCCAGCCAGATCGAACCGGTGCTGCCGGCGCGCGCGCGCGAGGACGGCCGCTCGACCGCGCTGGCGCTGCGCTGCCCGGCCGCCGTGCTGCATGACCATCACAACGACGCCAGTTTCATCATCGCCGAAGCCGGTGAGCAGGCCCTGCTGGAGGCGCTGGTGACCTTGGCGTCGCAGGCGCTGCCGGAGGCCGGGCAGGGCTGGCAGCCGCCGCAGTCGGTGGGCGAGGATGCGCCGCAGCGCTTCACCGACGGCGTGCGCCGGGTGATCGACTACCTGCGTGCCGGCGATGTGTTCCAGGTGAACCTGTCGCGGCGCTGGAGCGCGCAGTTCGCTGCGCCGGTCAGCCCGCAGGCGCTGTACGCGCAGCTGCGCCGTGCCAACCCGGCACCGTTCGCCGGCTTGTTCAGCGCGCACGGCCGCCACGTGGTCAGCTCCTCGCCGGAGCGGCTGGTGTCGGTGCATGCCGGCCACGCGCAGACGCGTCCGATTGCCGGCACGCGTCCGCGCTTCGAGGGCGACGATGATGCCGCGCGCATCCAGGAGCTGGTCGGCCACCCGAAGGAGCGTGCCGAGCACGTGATGCTGATCGACCTGGAGCGCAACGACCTGGGCCGTATCTGTCTGCCCGGCACCGTGGTTGTCGATGAGCTGATGACCGTGGAGAGCTACGCGCATGTGCACCACATCGTCAGCAACGTCAGCGGCCACCTGCGCCCGGAGGTCACGCCCGGCGAGGTGATCGCCGCAACGTTCCCGGGCGGCACCATCACCGGCTGCCCCAAGGTGCGCTGCATGCAGATCATCAGCGAGCTGGAGCAGGTGCCGCGCGGTGCCTACACCGGCGCGTTCGGCTGGCTGAACCGCGATGGCGACCTGGACCTGAACATCCTGATCCGTACCGCCGAAGTGGATGGCCACGAGGTGAGCTTCCGCACCGGTGCCGGCATCGTGGTTGATTCGGACCCGGACAAGGAACTGGACGAGACCCGCGCGAAGGCCCGCGGCCTGCTGCGCGCGCTCGGCCAGCAGGGGTAGTGCCGGGCGCTGGCCGGCAACCTCATTCGTCCACGATCCGCGCGATTGCCGGCCAGCGGCCGGCACTACAGGGTGCCTGCGCCACCCCGGTCATGACCCCAATCCACCGGCACGGTATCCTGCACGACGGAATCGAGTTCAGAGGTAGTCCATGGCGGGAGCCAAGCGCGGGTGTCTGTTCGTGGTAACGCTGGTGGTGGTGCTGGCCGCCGTCGTGGCCGGCGCGGGCGCGTGGTTCTTCTACCAGCAGACCCGCTTCGCCGATGCCCCGATCACCCCGGCCGCCGAGAGCGTGGTCATCGCCAGCGGCGATGGCATGAACAGCGTGCTGCGCAAGCTGCGCGAAGCCGGCGTGGACGAGGGCCAGGACACCCAGTGGCAGCTGCTGGCGCGCCAGCTCGATGCCGCCGGCAAGCTGAAGGTGGGCGAGTACGCGCTGAGTGATGACCTGACCCCGCGCGAACTGCTGCTGCGCATGCGCGCCGGCAAGGTGCTGCAGCACCGCGTCACGATTGTCGAGGGCTGGAACATCCGCCAGCTGCGTGCCGCACTCAAGCGCGCCGAACCGCTGCTGCACACCACCGACACGCTTGATGACGCCGCGTTGATGCAGCGCCTCGGCTTCGGTGGCCAGCATCCGGAAGGCCGCTTCCTGCCGGAGACCTACGTCTACCAGCGCGGCGACAGCGATCTGGACGTGCTCAAGCGCGCCCACGCCGCAATGGCAAAGGCGCTGGACGAGGCCTGGGAAAGCCGCGCGCCGGACCTGCCGATCAACACGCCCTACGAACTGCTGACGCTGGCCTCGATCATCGAAAAGGAAACCGCGCTGGCCAGCGAGCGCCCGCAGATTGCCGGGGTGTTCATGCGCCGCCTGAAGATCGGCATGCGCCTGCAGACCGACCCGACCGTGATCTACGGCCTCGGTGCTGCGTATGACGGCAACATCCGCCGTCGCGACCTGACCACCGACACCCCTTACAACACCTACACCCGTGCCGGCCTGACCCCGACCCCGATCGCCATGCCCAGCCGTGACGCGCTGATGGCGGCCGCACAGCCGGCGCCGGGCGACGCGCTGTACTTCGTCGCCGTGGGCGATGGCAGCGGCGCGCACGTGTTCTCGCCCAGCCTGGACCAGCACAACGCCGCCGTGGCGCGCTACCTGCAGCAGCTGCGCCAGCAACGTACCCAGGAGACCCCGGCGCAATGAGTCCCGCGCTGCTTCGCCACCCGCGTTTCGTCAGCCTGGAAGGCGGCGAGGGCGCGGGCAAGACCACCGCCATCAATGCCATCCGTGAGTGCCTGCGCGGCCACGGCCACGAGGTGGTGCTGACCCGTGAACCCGGCGGCACGCCACTGGCCGAGCGCATCCGCGGCCTGGTGCTGAAACCCGATGCCGAGATCGCCGCCGAACCGCTCAGCGCCGAAGCCGAGCTGCTGCTGGTATTCGCCGCGCGCGCGCAGCACGTGCGCCAGGTGATCCAGCCAGCACTGCAGCGCGGCGCCTATGTGCTGAGCGATCGTTTCACCGATTCCAGCTATGCCTACCAGGGCGGTGGCCGTGGCCTGGATCCGCAGTGGATTGCCGATCTGGAGCGTCGCGCGGTCGGCCTGTTGCCGGGGCTGACCCTGCTGCTGGACGTGGACGTGGCCATAGGCCGCGCGCGCGCCAACGGCCGTGACCTGTGGCCGGACCGCATCGAGAGCGAGCAGGACGATTTCTTCCAGCGCGTGCGCGAAGTGTTCCGCAGCCGCGCACAGCAGGACCCGCAGCGCTTTGCGTTGATCGACGCCGGCCAGGTGCAGGAACGCGTGGCCGCCGACGTGGTCGCGCGTGTCGAGCGCTGGCTGCAGGGCGGGGAGGGCGCATGAGTACCTTTTCACCGTGGCAGCAGCGCGCGTTCGAGCAGACGGTGGCCGCGCTCGACGCCGGTCGCCTCGGTCATGGCCTGCTGATCTGCGGTCCGGCCGGGCTGGGCAAGCATGAGGTGGCGCTGGCGTTGGCCGACCACGTGCTGGCGCAGGGCGATGCAGCCCACGCCACGCGCACGCGCCAGCTGATCGCAGCGGGTACACACCCGGACCTGCAGCTGGTCAGCTTCATTCCGAACAAGAGCGGCGACAAGCTGCGCACCGAGATCGTGATCGAGCAGGTGCGCGAGATCACCGACAAGCTGGCGCTGACCCCACAGTACGGCGTGGCGCAGGTGGTGATCGTCGACCCGGCCGATGCGATCAACCGCTCGGCGGCCAACGCACTGCTGAAGACGCTGGAAGAGCCGCAGCCCGGCCGCTACCTGTGGCTGATCAGCAGCGACCCGGCACGCTTGCCGCAGACCATCCGCAGCCGCTGCCAGCGCCTGGAATTCAAGTTGCCGCCGCCGCACGAAGCACTGGCCTGGCTGCAGCAGCAGGGCCATAGCGAGGCATCGGCGCGCGAAGCGCTGGACGCCGCCCGCGGCCATCCCGGCCAGGCCGACAACTGGCTGCGCGAAGACGGCCTGAGCCTGCGCCGCGAAGTCGGTCGAGATCTGGAACAGCTGGTCACCGGCAAGACCGGCGCGGTGGAGCTGGCGCAGAAGTGGTGCGGTGACGACAACGCGGCGCTGCGCCTGCGCTTTGCCGCCGACCTGGCACTGGCCCAGGTCAGCACCGATGCCTTGACCACGCCGGAGCGATTGCACAAGCTTGCAGCCTGGTTCGATGCGGCCAACCGCACCCGCGACCTGCTGCGCACCACGGTGCGTGCAGACCTTGCGGTGGTCGAGTTGCTGCTGGCCTGGAACAAGGTGAACGAGCGGCCTGCCGCAAGGGGAAATCGATGAGTGCCAGCAACGCCCGCCAGGGCATCCTGTCCCTGGCCGTGAAGGACAAAGCCGCGCTGTACAGCGCGTACATGCCGTTCGTGAAGAATGGCGGCATCTTCGTGCCCACGCCCAAGCGCTACTTCCTGGGCGACGAGGTGTTCCTGCTGCTGACCCTGCCCGATTCCAGCGAGCGCCTGCCGGTGGCCGGCAAGGTGATCTGGGTGACCCCGGCAGGCGCGCAGGGCAACCGCACCGCCGGCATCGGCGTGCAGCTGGCCGATGGTGCCGAAGGCGAGGGCGTGCGCCACAAGATCGAGACCCTGCTGGCCGGGCTTACCGGCTCGGACAAGCCGACCCATACGATGTGATTCCGGTAGCGCCGGGCCATGCTCGGCGGAACCACCGAAACACGCGTACCCCGCTGTTCTGTAGAGCCGAGCCATGCTCGGCTGCACATCCCGAGACACCCGTGAACACGAATGTGAAAAAGTGTTGACGGCCTCTGAAAAGCCCCTATAATGAGCGGCTCAGCAACACACCGGGCGGTTAGCTCAGCGGTAGAGCATTGCCTTCACACGGCAAGGGTCACAGGTTCGATCCCTGTACCGCCCACCATGTTGCAGAACGAAAGAAGCCTCCAGAAATGGGGGCTTTTTTGTTACCAGCGATCCAGCAGGATCAGCTGGAAGCACACGCCCTTTCAGCCGTGCCGCTCCAGCAGCTCGCGCGCGATCATCGCCGTGGCATCCAGCAGGTCATGGCCGCTACCCGCCTGCACCACCACCGCCAATAGGCTACGGCCCACCTCGGCATTGCCGCTGGTCAGTTCCATCTCGCCCTCAAAGCACAGATCGGCCAACCATTCATGGGCCTGCTGCAGCCCGCGCTTGCGGACGCGGCGGAACTCCGCGAGCAGCTTCGCCTGGCCGGCCTCCTGCTCACCGTCGGCCAGCAGGCCGATGGCACCGCCGTGCGCCGCGCGCCAGAGGGCCGGTAGCGGGCGACCGTTCGCGTCCACCACGTCCGGCGAGAACTGCGCGCAGTACATTTCGTAGCGCTTGCCCGCTGTGCTGCGGGGCACGATGCCGGCTTCGGCCAGCAGGCGTTCGGCTTCATCCAGTGTGCTGAACTTCAAGCGCAGCAGTGCAGGGCGGCTCAGCTGTTGTGCCAGCGCGTGCTGGTTGGCGGCGAACCAGACGTTCCAGCCCACGGTTGCGCGGCCTTCCAGTGCGGCCTTGAAGTATTCCAGGTGTTCGGCGTCCATTGCGGTCTCCTGCGCTCACTGCGCGATTGTAGCGGGAGCGTATCCGGGCCGGTCAGGCGTCGCCGCCGGAGAGGCAATGATGTGCCTCGCGCACCAGTTGTCGGGCGGCCACGATCAGTCCGTCGATATGGAAGGCGCCCAACTGTTCGTCCGGGCCACCTTCGTTGCGCGCATGGTCGGCGGCCTGCAGCAGGTCGAGCAATGCGCCGAGCCCAGACAGTGAGCGGCGCAATGAAGCGTGATTGCTGGCGCCGAGGGTGAGGCTGATGCACGGCTGTCCGTCATCACCGTCGGCCTGGTTGATCGCATTGAGTCGGGCGAAGAACGTGGCCGACTGCGTCGGCAGGTTCTGTTCGTTCAGGGCGCACTCGATCTCGCGTGCGAGGTCCCCGGGCACGTCGGCTGCGACGTCGCCGATAAGCGCGTGCAGGCGGGGATGGACGGCGGTGCGGTTGGTCATGGTGAAACCCTCACTGGCGCAAAGCCACCTTCCCGAGTGAAGGTGGCGGACGGTGCGGGTTGGCGTACCAAGGCAAACGAACTCCCATCGAGAAGAAGGCCTGGCGGATCTGTCGATCCCCACGCACCGGCCGCCATTGAAGGCAATCGGTGCATTCTCTCTGCTGCGACGTAAACCGCAGCGATGGGTGTTCATTCGTTTATTCGAGACGCCAATCCCGGCCAAGGCGTCTTGCCTCGGCGCGGGGATCTTCAAGCCGGGCAATCACATCGGTCTGTAAGGAAAATTCTCAACTGTCCCTAGGCAGGCCAGACGTTCTCCGATGTGTGTCGTTCGACACGCGCGAGTAGTGCGGCCCATCACTGATGGCGCGCATCGCCGCCCCTACCGACCGTGCACAAGACGACTCCAGAGCGGCGCCGCCATGGCAATCGCGTCACCCCGCGCGGCGGAGGCGGGAACATGCCACGCATGGAGCCAGAGGGTTCCATCCCTGCGCTGTCCCGCGGCCCCGGGCAGGCGTAGTCTCAGCCTGTCGTCGTACCCATCCACTCTGGAGTGCCACCATGCCGCTTGCCCGCATCGATCTCCGCAAAGGTAAATCCGCCGACTACCTGCAACGCGTCGGCGAAACCATCTACCAGGCCATGCGCGCGGTGGGCGTTCCGGAAAACGACCGCTTCCAGATCTTCCAGGAACACGCGCCCGGCACGCTGATCTACGACCCCGGCTACTTGGGCGTGGATCGCACCGACGACTTCATCTGCATCCAGATCACCTGGAACGAAGGGCGCACGCTCGAGCAGAAAAAGGCGTTGTACGCCGGCATCGCCGATGGACTGTATGCGGCGGTGGGCATCCGCCGCGAGGATGTGTTCATCAATCTGGTGGAAGTGAAGAAGGAGAACTGGTCGTTCGGGAACGGTCAGGCGCAGTACGTGAGTTGATGCGGGAACGGTGTCAGCGCCTGATGCGGCTGGGTCAGGCCATGCGCGGCGACGCCTGCTGTTGTGCCTGTTGCTCGTCCTGCGCCAGCCGACTTGCGTCGCGGGATTGCTGCTGCACATTGGCCTGCTGATACAGCGTATCCGCGTCGCCCTGCTGCGTATCGAGCAGGGACAGGCGCTGGCGATTGGCGGCTGGGTCCGGCGAGGCGGTGTCGCCGCTGCGATGCAGGAATACGTAGCCGGGTGCCTCGGCGGTGCTGTTTGAACTGAATGCCACCTGCAGCGTGTCCTTTTCGCTGAAGCCGGCCTGCACCGCCGCGTGGGTCAGATGGCCGGCCAGTCGTTCGTGCTCCTGTCCGGGGGGCAGTCCCTGCTGTTCGCTGGCCTGGGCGAGTGCGGTACGCACTTTCTGGTCCAAGGCATGAAGGCTGTGCCCCGGTGCGCGCGCGTCCGCAGCCAGACGCTCGTCCAAGGGGCCATCAATGCCATCGGTTTCGCTGAGCAGACGCTGCTTCAAGCTGCGCTCGGGCAGGGGATGAGTGGTGGTGCGGTTGAGTTCGCTGTTGGGGAAAGGCGGCTCAATGCTGTCCACGCCATGGATGTTGCGCAGCGGACGATAGCCGTCCTTGCCCTGTGACTGGACGCCCAGCGGAATGCGGACGTCTGGCAGCAATTGGCCAACAGGGCCGCCGATGCTGTTCACGTCCAGGCTGTGCTTGCGCTGGATGCCGGCATGATTCAATGCGCCCCAGGCGAAGTCCACACAGTTGTGGCGCACGTCGGCATAGTGCTTGCTGAAGCCGTGCGCCACTGGATCGTCGCCGAACGCCTTGAGCTTGTTGTACTGGGCTTCGGTGATTTCCAGAGAGCGCGTGTAATGCGGGTTCTTGTAGGTCTTTGCATCGCTGTCCACGATGTCGCCCGGTCCGTTCATGCTGCCGTGCTCGATCGGTGCAAAGCCGTAGCTCGCCGGATCTTTTCCCGGTGCTCGCAGGACGTAGAACATGTGTCCCGGCCCGGATGTCTGCGGGGAACCATCCGGATTACGCAGCGGCTGCTGCGTTACCGGGTCGAGAAGCGGTGTTCCCGGCGCCGCAATGACGATATCGACGATGTAGCGTGGCTTGTCCATGTGCGTGTGATCCTCCTGGAAGGTGTACGAAGGCGCCGCGCTACTTGGCGAGCGGACGCGATTCGTGAATCAGTATCCTGGCGCTTGCGCCACGAAGCGGTGCGATGTCTTCAACCGTGCTGATCTGGACCCGATAGCGGCTACGCGCCTGCAACGGCAGCAACGCGACATGGAGTCGATAGGCCCCGTCGCTGCCTCGTTGGGTCTGAGCGTAGTTCAGTCCCGCATCGCGGTGCCAGTCTGGCAGTGGCTGGCCAGATTGCGACTGTGCGATCTGGTAGGCGTCGGGGCTTGCCAGCGACTGCCACGTGCCGCCGGACCATTGCTGAAGTCCAACGCGTAAAGGAATGTGCAGGTCGCGCGGAGAAGCAGCATCTGGCGACGGGGAGACGTGCTGCAGATCCAGCTCCACCGCATATGTACGGTAGCTGGCAAAATTGCGCGCCGTGGTTTCGAACTCGAACTGCACCTGCTGGCCAGGCGCGTCCACGGCGATGGGTTGTGAGAGTTCCAGCGGCTCTGGCGGTGGGGGCGGCCCGTTGTCGGCGCAGGCGGCAAGCAGCGCGGTCAGGCCGAGCAGGCAGATGCGCTGCCGGTGCTTGATGCGGGTGGTCATGCGGATTCCTCTGGCTCCTTGCCGTGGCCAATTGAACCCTAACGTTGGCGAGGCAGAGCCCGCAAGCGCAGAGACCGCGGTGCGGTCCATTCACATGTCGCCGCGCGAGGCGAGCCCCTGCGTCACCGTGTCGCAGGGGGCAAACCCTGAACGCGGTCCAAGGTTGACCGTGGCCCCGTAGAATGGCGGCGTGCGTCATTCTGTCCTCCACCGCCGGTTCCAGGCCCTGGCTTGGCTTGCCATGCTGCTGGTGCTGCTCGCCCCGCTGGTGAGCCGCTGGCTGGCGCATGGTCACGTGGCTGCCGCGGCACCGGTGGCAGCCATGGACCACGCAATGCACGCAGAGCATGCGCAGCACGCGATGGAAGGCCATCACGACCATCACGCGATGGCGATGTCGCACGGCGAGACCGCAAAGAAGCCGCCCGCCGATCCGCATGCCGATCATGAGATGGGCGTGGACTGCGATTACTGCCTGATCGCTGCACGGCTGATCGCCCTGCTGGTGGCGGCCGTGCTGCTGTTGGCGCCGATGTCACCGGTGTGCCGCGCGTTGCGCGGTGCCGTGCAGGCGTTGCCGCAACGGATCAGCGGCACATTGGGCGCGCGTGGGCCGCCGGCACTGATGGCTGCCTGAGCCGCACGCGCGCTGCATTGAACGTTCTTCCATGAGGTTGCCGGCCACGGCCGGTGCCCGCACGCGCGTGTTTGTCCCTTTCTGATTGCTGCCCTGCCATTGCGGGGTGGCCTTGCATGCCGTGAACAAATGAAAACGAACCCCAACTCCGCGCGCCTGCGCCGGGCGACGCTGCCTGTCGCTTGCGCGCTGCTGCTGCACTCCGCTTCTGCCCTTGCTGCCGACGTGGCACCCCCGACCACGCTGGATGCCGTACGCGTGATCGATACCCGCAGAGGCGAGCTGTCCTCCACCGCCAGCGCCGGCTCTGCATTGGGCCTGAGCGTGCTGCAGACACCTGCCAGCCTGACGGTGATTTCGCGCGAACAACTGGAGCAGCGCGGCGACAGCAACCTCAACGATGCGATCAGCCGGGCGGGTGCGATCAGTGCCATGCCGCACCCGGGCAACGGCTTGAGCGCGCTTTCCAGCCGTGGCTTCACCGACGGTGCTTCGGTGATGCGGCTGTACGACGGGCTGCGCCAGTACGGCGGCGTGGGCATCACCTTCCCGTTCGATACCTGGTCGATCGAGCGCATCGAAGTGCTGCGCGGACCGGCCTCGGTGATCCATGGCGATGGTGCGATCGGCGGGGTGATCAACATCGTGCCGAAGAAGCCCTCGCGCGGTGCCATCGAGAACGAGATCAGCGTGACCGTGGGCAGCGAGGACACCGCGCGGCTGGGCTTCGGCAGTGGTGGCGCGCTGGCGTCCGGGCTGGCCTGCCGGCTGGATGTGAGTGGCAACTACAGCGGTGGCTGGGTCGACCGTGGCCGCAACAACGATGCGACGTTCTCCGGTGCGTTGCTGTGGCAGGCTCGCCCGGACCTGCAGCTGACGCTCACCCATGCGCAGGGCTACCAGCAACCGATGCGCTACTTCGGCACGCCGCTGGTCGAGGGCCGCCAGCTGGAGGCGCTGCGCCACCGCAACTACAACGTGGACGACAGCGAAATCCGCTTCCGCGACCGCTGGACGCAGCTCGATGCGCAGTGGACGCCGAACGCGAACGTTGACTGGCGCACGCGCCTCTACCAGATCGACAGCCAGCGCGATTGGCGCAACGCCGAGGCCTATGTCTACAACCCGCGAACCGGGTTGGTCGACCGCTCGGGTAACACCCAGATCACCCACAACCAGGACCAGACGGGGCTGACCTCGACGCTGCGCGCGCAGGGCAATGTGGGCGCTTGGGCGAACAGCTTCGCGGTGGGCCTGGACGCCAACCGCGCGCACTTCAAGCACACCAATAACACCTATGCCGGCAGCTCGGGCCCGGTCGATCCGTTCGATCCTGTCCCGGGGCAGTTCGCCAGCGATGCGCCGAACCTGCCGCGCTATCGCAACCGTGCCGAGCAGTACGCGCTGTTCGTGGAAGACCGGTTGGCGCTGAGCGAGCGCTGGTCGGTGCTGGCTGGCCTGCGCCACGATCGCGCGCGCATCGATCGCACCGATCTGATCAGTGGCCAGAACGCGTTCTCGAAAACCTACAGCAGCACCGGCTGGCGCGCCGGCACGGTATTTGCGCTGCAGCCGACGCTGAGCCTGTATGCGCAGTACTCGCAGGCGGCAGATCCGGTCAGCGGGCTGCTGATGATCAGCCCGGCCAATGGAGCGTTCGATCTGGCCAAGGGGCGGCAGATCGAGGTGGGCCTGAAGCAGGCCTTCGACGGTGGCGAGTGGACGCTGGCGGCGTACCGCATCCGCAAGACCGGGCTGCTCAGCCGTGATCCGCTGGTGCCGGATCGCCGGGTGCAGGTGGGCGCGCAGACGTCACGCGGCATCGAGGCATCGTTGAACTGGGCGTTCGCGCCGCGGTGGTCGCTCGATGCCAATGCGACGGTGCTGAAGGCCGAGTTCGAGGAATTCCTGGAAACCACGGGTTCGCCGCCGATGCTGGTCTCGCGTGATGGCAACGTGCCGCCGAACGTAGCCGAGCGCCTGGCCAGTGCGTGGCTCAGCTGGCAATTCGCACCGGACTGGAGTGCGGCGGGTGGCGTGCGCTACGTCGGCAAGCGCTACGCCGATAACGCCAACACGCTGGAGCTGCCCGGCTACAGTACCACCGACCTGGCGTTGACCTGGCAGGCGGCACCGCGCACGCGGCTGTCCGCCCGGCTGTTCAACGTGTTCGACAAGGCGTACTACGCCACCGCGTACTACACCAGCACCCAGTGGCTGCTGGGGGCGGACCGGCGCGTCGAATTCACCGTCGACCATCGCTTCTGAGGGCGCTGGCGATGTCGCTGCGATCCACCGCCAAGCGCTGGACCTACCTGGTGCATCGTTGGCTGGGCATCGGCGGATGCCTGCTGATGCTGCTGTGGTTCGTCAGCGGCATGGTGATGCTGTTCATTGGTTACCCGAAGCTGACACCCGGTGAGCGGCTGGCGGCATTGCCAGTGCTGGGCGAGGCCCGCGACCTGCAGGGGCTGTCTGTACTGCCGGCTGCTCTGCAGGCCGAGCCGGAGGCCGTGGCGCTGACCACGCTGCGTGGCGAGCCCGCCTATGTGGTGCGTGGTGGCCGC
Source organism: Stenotrophomonas maltophilia group sp. Smal12 (assembly GCF_037079935.1). Taxonomy (NCBI): domain Bacteria; kingdom Pseudomonadati; phylum Pseudomonadota; class Gammaproteobacteria; order Lysobacterales; family Lysobacteraceae; genus Stenotrophomonas; species Stenotrophomonas maltophilia group sp. Smal12. The sequence goes on from NZ_JBAWUK010000005.1 coordinate 42,329, forward strand.
CACGTGGGGGCCTGGTCTGCATACACCGGTCAGGCGCTGCTGCCGGTGTCGGCACAGCGCGCCGAAGCATCCGCTGCACAGTTCGCCGTAGGCCCGGCCTTCGTGGGAGCGATGCGCGTGGACGAGGACCGCTGGACGCATTCGCGCGCTCTGGATGCGCATCGGCCGCTGTACCGGGTGGAGGTGGGCGGTGAGCAACCGGGCGACCTGTATGTGTCGTCGCGTACCGGCGAAGTGCTGCTGGACGCCCCGCATGTGCAGCAGCGCTGGAACTATGTGGGCGCCTGGCTGCACTGGCTGTACTTCCTGCGCATGCAGTCGGTCGACCCGGTGTGGACGTGGGTGGTGATCGTGCTGTCCGCAATGTGCACGGTGGCGGTGATCAGCGGCATCGTGGTGGGAGTGTGGCGCTGGCGTTTCCGTGGGCACTATCGTTCCGGTGCGAAGACGCCGTACGTGGAGTCGTGGATGCGCTGGCACCATCTGATCGGATTGTGTGCTGCGGCCTTCGTGTTCACCTGGATCTTCAGCGGCCTGATGTCGATGAATCCATTGGGCGTCTTCAGCAGCACGCGGGGGGCGATCGATGTTGAGCACTACCGTGGCGGCGCGGTGGCGGTGGACGGTGCGCTGGGTGATCCTGACACGCTTCTGGCAGTGGCCGAAGCCGCGCGCTTCCAGCCGGTGGAGATTCAGTGGCGACGGATCAGTGGTGAACTGTTCGCGGTACTGCTGGACGGCCGGGGTGAAACTCGCATCGTGTCCGGCAGCAATGGGCATCTGCAGGTTACGCGGTTGCTGCCGGCAGCTTGGCTGCAGCAGAAGGTGCGTGCGTTGTCCGATGCACCGATGCAGGTCTTCGTGGTGCAGCATGCAGCGGATGCGTACTTCTATCCGCGTGCGCCCGAGGCCATGAATGGTGCAGCGGTACGCCGCTTCCCGGTGGCCGTGGTGGACTTCGGTGATGCCGAGGCGACGCGCGTCTATCTCGACCTGGCTACGGGCGATCCGTTGCTGACGATGGGTCATCGCGAGCGGGTGGGGCGCTGGTTGTTCTACTTCCTGCACAGCTGGGATCTGCCTGCGATGCTGCGCCAGGAAGGTGTCCGGTTGGCGGTGTTGCTGCTGCTGAGCGCTGCTGGCACCGCGCTGTGCGCCACGGCGACGGTGATCGGCTACCGGCGCGTGCGGATGAAGCTGCGCCGCAGGCGGCGTTGATGCGCCGCGCTACACCTGCAGCCAACGCGTGGACACGGCCACCAGCAACAAGGCCGTGGCCACGCCGATGAACGCGGCGATCAGTCCGAAATGATCTGCGGCGAAGCCGATCAGCGCCGGCCCGGCAAGGATGCCGGCAAAGCCGAGCGTGGACACGGCAGTGATTGCCAGTGCGCCGGGCATGCGGGTCTGGTGGCCGGCCAGCGAGAACAGTGCGGGGGCGATGTTGGCGCAACCGAGGCCGACCAGCACATAGCCCGCCAGCGACGCCTGCCACGGCGTGACCAGGGTCAGCACCAGTACGCCCGCGGCGGCGAGCAACGCGCCGAACACGATCGCGCGCTGGCGGCCCACGCGTGCCACCAGTGCATCGCCGAACAGGCGCGCGACGGTCATCGTCAGGGTGAAGGTCACATAGCCGATGCCGGCGAGGCTGGCATCGACGCGGCGCACGTCGCTGAGAAACACCGCGCTCCAGTCGAGCATCGCACCTTCGCCGAGGAAGGCGACGAACGCCAGCACGCCGATGAACAGCACGATGCCGTGCGGCAGGACCAGCATGGGCGTGTCATGCGGCATGCGTTCGCTGTGCCAGTACGCCGCTGACAGCAGCATCAGCAGCAGCATGGCACCAACGCCGACCAGCACCGATGCCAAGGGCGGCAGCTGTGCGGACAGCAGCACGGTCATGGTGGCCGCGCCGAGGAAGCCGCCGATGCTGAAGAAGGCATGGAAGCCGGACATCATTACGCGCCGTGCTTCGCGCTCGACGATGACGGCCTGTACGTTTATCGTGCAGTCCATCGCGCCCACGGCGGCGCCGAACACGAACAGCACCAGCCCCAGTTTCCAGGCCGAGCCGGCCAGGGCCAGGCCGGGCACGGTCAGGCAGATCAGCAGGCTGCTGGCCACCATCACCCGCCGGCAACCGAGGCGCGCGGCGAGCACGCCGGACAACGGCATCGCCAGCAGCGAACCAGCACCCAGGCACAGCAGCGCCAGCCCCAGCGTGGCGTCGTTGATCCCGGTGCGTGCCTTGGCGAACGGCACCAGGGTGGCCCACAGCGCGTTGGCGAAGCCGGGAATGAAGAACGCAGCGCGGGTCGCGTGCTGTTCGGCACGCGCGCGGTTGGCAACGGACATGAGCGGTACGGTCAGGGCGGAGTGGGGTGTACCGCGATGCCGGCGGCGCGGAAGCGTGCCGCCAATGCGGGCGGTGCGGTGGTGGTCAGCACCAGGTCGTCGATCTCGTCGAGGCTGGCGATCTGCCAGTGGCCGCGGGCACCGAGCTTTTCAGTAGTGGCGGCGACGATGACGCGGCTGCTGCACGCGACCATCGCGCGCTTCAGCGTGGCCTCTTCTGCATCCATTGCCCATACACCAGTATCGCCGTCCACCGCGCAGGGGCCGGGCAGGTACACGTCGGCGCGCAGGCGCTGCACCTGGCCCAGTGCTTCTGCGCCGACCGCACCGCCGCCGCTGGCCAAGCGGCCGCCGATCAGCTGCACCAGGGTGCCTTCAAGCGCGCTGGCGGCGGTGGCGATCTGCGGGGCATTGGTGATCACCGTCAGCCCGAGAGCGGGCGGCAGCTGCTGGGCGATCGCCAGGTTGGTTGAACCGGCATCGAGCAGTACAACCTGATTGGGTTGCAGCAACGCGCACACGCGTGCGGCCAGCTCGGCCTTGTCGCCGCGGTCGCGGGTCAGGCGCTCGCGCAGCGGGCGTTCCTTGGGCGGCGGCAGCACGGCGCCGCCGTAGACACGCTGGCACAGGCCCTGTGCGGCCAGCTCGCGCAGGTCGCGGCGGATCGAATCTTCGGAGACGGCATAGCGGCGCGCCAGTTCGGCAGCGACCACGCGCCCCTGCTGGCGCAGCTCCTCAAGGATCTGCCGGGTGCGCTGGGCGGGGAGGGGGCTGGGGTCTGAGCTCATGCCATAAGTCTGCACGTTCGTGCAGTAACGTGCAACACCGTGCATCCGGTATTGGGGGGCACGGGGCGGCTGGACTGCCGGTGAATCCGCCCGCGCCCACGTCTATGGATCGCCCTCGCGGCGCGGCATGATGGCGGGACTCCTGGCATGGAATCCCTGATGTCCTACACCGTTCACCGCAAGCTGCGCATCGGCGCGGACCAGTACACCGGCCAGAAAGTGGTCGATCAGCAGTTCCACGAGTGCGATTTTTCCGGCGTGGACCTGACCGGCACCGAGTTCATCAACTGCAGTTTCTACGATGCCGACAGCCGTACCGGCTGCCGCTTCAATGGCGCCACGCTGAAGGAAGCCAGCTTCCGCAGCTGCGACATCAGCATGTGCCACTTCAATTTCGTCAAGGCATTGGGCCTGGAAATCAGCGAGTGCCGCGCGCAGGGCGCGGATTTCAGCGGCGCCAGCTTCATGAACCAGATCACCCCGCGCAGCGGGTTCTGCAGCGCCTTCATCAAGAAGTCGAACCTGCGCTATGCCAATTTCTCGCGGGTGACGCTGGAGAAATGCGAACTGTGGGAAAACCGCTGGGATGGTGCGAACGTCAGCGGCGCCAGCTTCGCCGGCTCGGACCTGTCCGGCGGCCAGTTCGAGGGCATCGACTGGAACAGCGCCAACTTCACCGGCTGTGACCTGACCACTCGGAGCTGGGTGAGCTGGACCTGCGCAGCACCAACCTGCGTGGCGCCACGCTGGATCTGCAGCAGGTGGCGCTGTTGATGCAGCGCATCGGCATCACCGTGGTGCCGTAGGCTTCACCCGGCGTACGCCACCCAGCCCCTGAAGCTGAAGCCTGCATAGAACAGCTCCACGCCGTCGAAGCCGGCCTCCTGCAGCAGCGCCACTTCCTGTTCGGGCGCCAGCAGTGGCAGTCGCTCGGCAATGGCGTCGATCGCGCGCTGTGCATCGGCGTGGGCAACACCCGAGGCTTCGGCGAACGCGGCGTAGCGCTGCAACCAGCGCAGCTTGCCGTCCGGATCCTGCGGCACGCTGTGGTGGGCCACCACCAGCGGTGCGCCGGGCTGCAGGCGCCTGTGCAGCTCGCGCAGCGTGTGCAGGCGCTGCGCGGCATCGAGGAAGTGCAGGGTCAGCAGGCAGCTGGCACCATCGAAGCGCACGTCCGGGGCATCGTCGATGTAGCCTTCCAGCAGCTCAACGCGTGCGTTCAACGGGCCCAGTGTCTGCTCGGCCAGCGCGAGCATCGGCGCGGCCGGATCCACGCCCAGCAGCTGCCAGCCCGGTTGCGCCTCGGCAAAGGCCTTCAGCTCCAGCCCACCTCCGGCACCGAGTACCAGCACGCGGCCCTGCGCGGGAACGCGTTCGGCCAGCAGCAGGCGGCTCATCTGCTGCAGGGCGAGGAAACCGGGCACCTGGCGCAGCGGTGCTTCGGCATAGCGGGCCACCGCCTGCGGATCGGAGAACGTGGACATGCGCGGATTCCTGCAGCAGGGGACATACCACTGTAGCGCGGCGCGCAAGAGGCATTGCGCGCCGCTGCCGCACAGGCAGGGCAGGACTCAGGCCGCCGCGGCCTCAAGCACGTCTTCCAGCCGCACCTCGCCGAGGAAGCCACCGCTGCTGGTAGCCGGCCGCTGTGCTTCGACGGCGTGGGCGAACTGCACGCCGGCGTCGTCCTGCAGGCGCTCGAACAGCTGCTGCACCCTGGGGAACTCGCGGCGGTCGACCACCTGGTGGTAATCGTTCCAGCGGGCGATGCCGGCGAAGTAGGCGTCGGCGAAGCTGCGCTGCTCGCCCAGCAGCCACGGGCCTGTGCTGAGCATCTGCTCCAGCGCCTGGTGGGCTTGGCGCACCTTGGTGGTGCCATAGGCACGCAGCGCCTTGCCGTCATCGCCCTCGGCGTGTTCCAGCGCGTGCCAGAGCGGGGCGTAGGCACCGAAGAAGCTGGTGTTGAGATAGGCCAGCCGGTGGTTGAGGCGGTCGAAGCCGGAGGTGCCCTGTGCGAAGCCCAGCCCCTGCGCGACGCCCTTGGCGGCCAGGTGGTTGAGGATGGCCAGGCTCTCGCTGAGCAGTTCGCCCTGCGCGGTGCGCAGAGTGGGGGTTTCGCCCAGTGGATTGAGGCGGCGATAGTCTTCGCCCTGCACCTGGCCGGGCATGTCGATACGGCACAGGTGATACGGCTGGCGCAACCATTCCAGCGCGACGATGGAGCCGAACGAGCAGCCCGAGGGCACGCCGTAGAAGAGGATCGGGGTCATGGCTGGTTTCCGGTTCAAGCCGCGATGCGGCGGGTGAGGAAAGCGTGCCTGCGTGGACATTGCCCCGGAAGCGGTTCGAATGGCATCCTGAAGTCCATACCTGTGGACGTTGCGCATGCTCAACCTCAACGATCTGGCCCTGTTCGTGGCCGCAGTGGAGCAGGGCGGTTTTGCAGCAGGCGGACGCCATCTGGGCCTGCCGCGCTCGACGTTGAGCAAGCGCGTGGCGCTGCTGGAAGAACACCTCGAGGTACGGCTGCTGCAACGCAGTTCGCGCCGCTTCGCGCTGACCGAAGTCGGCCAGGCGTTCTTTGATCGCGCACGCGCGGCGTTGTCCGAGGTGGAGTCCGCCGAGGCCATCGTCCGTGACCGCCAGGCCGAACCGAGTGGCACCGTGCGCATCAGCGCTTCGATTCCGGTGGTGCAGGGCGAGCTCGCCGTGTGCCTGCCCCCGTTGGCCCGCCGCTATCCGCGGCTGCGCATCGAAGTTGAAGTGAGTGATCGTTTCGTCGACCTGGCGCAGGAAGGCATCGACATTGCCTTGCGCAGCCACTTCGGTCCGCTGCCGGATTCCGGTCTGGTGCAGCGCTCGCTGAGTAGAGAACGCATCGTGCTGGTGGCGTCGCCTGGCTATCTGGCAGCCGCGCCAGCAGTGGATACGCCCCAGCAGCTAAGCGCGCATGCCGGCCTGCTGACGGCGCGCCACGCAACGCGCTGGACACTGCACGGCACCGACGCCCGCACCGTGCAGGTGGAGCCGCAGGTGGCGCTGGTCGGCAATGAGTCGCAGCTTCTGGTCGCGGCGGCCGAAGCGGGCCTTGGCATCACGGTGTTGCCGCACAGCCTGTGTGCCGCAGCGATTGCGGCCGGCCGCCTGCAGCAGGTCCTGCCGGCGTGGCATGCCGGCGAAGTGACCACCAGCGTGCTGCTGCCGCATCGTCGTGGACAGTTGCCGGGCGTGCGCGCGGTGGTGGATGCGCTGGTCGCGCATTACCAGCTCAACGCAGCGCCAGCGCCCAGGGAAAAAGGCGACGGAGGGGATTAAGTCGTTTCGGGCACAGCAGGGCCGATTACGACTTAATCCCCTCCGTCCCCTTTCTATGAGGCGTTCTGGAACAGGTTCGCGACGGCATAGTCGATGAACACCCGCAGGCGTGCACTGGGATGGCGCCCACCGGGCCATAGCAGCGAGAACTGCCCCTGGCGCGTAGGTAGTGTGGGCAACACCTGTTGCAGGCGGCCATCGGCCAGCGCGTCGGCGGCGAGGAAGTCGGGCATCCAGGCCAGGCCCATGCAACCGATCGCAGCGGCCAGCACGGCTTCCATGTTGTTGCAGGTCATCGCCGTGGAAAGGCGCGCCCCGGCGTCGCCTTCGATGCCCGGCAGCTGCCACGGATGCAGTTTTCCGGTGGTGGGGTAACGGAAGCGCAGCGCGGTGTGCAGGCGCAGGTCGCCTACATCGCCGGGAATGCCGTGCGCCTTCAGATACCCCGGTGCCGCACAGAGGATGAAACGAAAGTCGCCCAGTCGCCGTGCGGTCAGGCTGGAATCGGCCAGCTCGCCGCTGCGTATCACCGCGTCCAGCCCTTCGCTGACCACATCGACGATGCGGTCATTGAACTCCAGTTCCAATTGCACCTGCGGATAGCGTTGCTGGAAGCCGGGCAACACCGGCAGCAGGAAGCGGTAGCCGATGGTGGGCAGGCCGATGCGCAGCAGCCCACTGGGAGCGTGCTGTCGTTGCGCCAGGTCCGCCTGCGCTTCGGAAAGTTCATCCAGTGCGCGGCGGCAGCGCTGCAGCAGCAGTTCGCCTTCGTCGGTGAGGTGCACGCGGCGGGTGGTGCGCTGGAACAAACGGGTGCCCAGGTTCTGTTCAAGGCGGGCGATGCGCTTGCCTACCGCCGAGGCGGACAGGCCGAGTACGCGGGCGGCGCCGACGATGCTGCCCGCCTCTGCGGTTCGGACGAAGGCGAGCAGAGCAGAGATGGAGTCCATGACCGACATGATTGCGGAACATATGGCCGCAATCAACGTCCATAGAGCCTGTTTTTCAGGAATAACGGCCCGCTCATCATCAATGCCCCTGATGGATGGAGGCCCGCATGGCCCCGGTTTCGATGCTCCCTGTACCTGCCCAGACGCCGCAACGCTGGACGCTGCTTGCGGTTTGCCTGGCCGCGCTGGCGCTGCCGTTGTCCTTCACCGCCGGCGCCGTCGCGGTGCCGGTGCTGGCCCGCTCCGCAGTGGCATCGCCCACTGCGCTGGCCTGGGTGACCAACGCCTTCATGCTCACCTTCGGCAGCCTGCTGCTCGCTGCCGGTGGCCTGGCTGATCGCCATGGCCGACGGCGGATGTTCCTGCTGGGCACGGCCGGCTTCACCGTCGCGGCGGCCGCTGTATGCCTGTCGCCTACGCTGCTGTGGCTGGATCTGGCGCGCGGCCTGCAGGGCGTTGCCGCCGCCGCAGCGCTGGCCTCGGGCACCGCTGCGCTGGCGCAGGGCTGGCAGGGACCGAGGCGTGCCCGTGTCTTCGCCCTGCTGGGCACGACATTCGGTGCGGGCCTGGCGCTGGGGCCGCTGCTCGCGGGCCTGCTGCTGCAGGCGCTGGGCTGGCGCAGCGTGTTCGCTGCGGGCGGTGTGCTGACGTTGGCGGCGTTCGCACTGGCCGCGCGCGCGTTGCCCGAAAGCCGGGGCGAGCGCGGACGGCTGGACATCGCCGGCATGCTGGGCTTCAGCCTGATGCTGGCGGCATTGACCCTGGCCCTGCTGTGGCTGGGAGAGTACGGCCTGCACGCCGGTCGCGTGCAGCTGGCGCTGTTGACGACGCTGCTGTTGGGCGGCGCGTTCGTCTGTACCGAACGGCTGCATCCTTCCCCGTTGCTGGACCTCTCACTGTTCTGGCAACCGGCGTTTCTCGGCGTCCAGCTGCTGCCGGTGGCGACCTGCCTGGGCTACGTGGTGCTGCTGGTCGTGTTGCCTCTGCAACTGCTGGGCGTGCATGGCCAGAGCACGACGCTGGTGGGACTGCAGATGCTGGCGCTGTCCGCGCCGATGCTGATGCTGCCGATGCTGGCCGCGCGTTGGGCGGAGCGCGTTGGAAGCGCACGGCTGTGCACGCTGGGGCTGCTGGTGTGCGCCTCTGGCCTGTACCTGCTGTCGCGCCATGCGACGCATCCGTCGCCCTCGCAGTGGGTGCCGTTGCTGATGTGGGTCGGTGCAGGCACGGCCTTGCCGTGGGGGCTGATGGATGGGCTGTCGGTGAGCGTGGTGCCTGTACAGCGTGCGGGCATGGCCGCCGGCATCTTCGGAACCGTGCGGGTAGCAGGCGAAGGTATCGCCCTGGCCGCAGTGACGGCGCTGCTGGCGATGGTGGTCGACCAGCAGCTGCATGGGGCATCGCCCGCGTCGTTGGCGCGTGCCGGTGCCTATCTGGCGAGCGGGTCCCGCGACCAGGCGGCGGCACTGCTGCCGGCGATGAGCGCTGAGCAGCTGCAGCAGGTCAGCGCCAAGGCGCTGGCAACACTGCTGCGTGTACTGGCGCTGCTGACGGCTGTGTGTGCTGTGTTGTTGCACCTGTTGCTGCGGAAACGCAAAGGCATGTTGGCCGAGCATACGGCGTAGCAGGCTCATCGCCCCCTCCGCCGTCATCCCGTTGTCGTCTTCCGCTCACACCGCCCATGCCCACCCAGGTCTAATGTCGATCGTCCCCGTCCCCCACGGAGACCCGCCATGTGGCTGCTCGACCATCTCTGGCCCAGCCGTCGACCGCTTCCTCCCCCAGTCGCGGATGCGCCGCAGGCGCCGCCACGCCGGCCTTGGCTGAAACGACCCGCGCGGGCGGGGCGCAGCGGCATGGCGCCCTGGCAGAAGATCGCCACGCCGCCGCGGCGCACGCGCCACTAGTCGCTGCGGTCTGACGGGTGATTGATCCCGTCGCTGACCGGAATGACCCCCAGCGCGAACGGGTCGATGCCTTCCAGGCAGGCCACGTTGTAGCCGTACTCGTCCGGGTTGGAGCGGCGCCGGTGATGGGTGTAGATGCCGCACACGCCGCAGAAGTAGTGCTCCGCCACATGGGTGTTGAACTGGTACTTCTGCAGGTGATGCTGCCCGCGCACCACCTGCAGGCCCTGACGGGGGACGCTGGCGGCGATGGCGCCACGGCGGCGGCACATCGAGCAGTCGCAGCGGCGGGGATCGACGATCCCGTCCGGCAGGTCCAGCAGCAGCTCGACCGTGCCGCAGTGACAGGTTGCGCGGTGCCGGGGTTGGACCGGAACGCCGGCCACGGAAGTGATGCCCATCGTTGCTCCTGTGTGATTCATCTGGCCGCGGGGCCGCCGCAGACGGTGCGCCGGCGTGCCTGAACGGGCCGTAGATGCCACGGTGAACCCGCTTGTGGCTAACTATGCGGCTTCGGGACCGCGACAGGATGCCAGTGAGAGCCGCAGGACGTTGGATGACAGGAAGTGCCATGGCGCTGGCAGCGTTGTGGGTGACCGGGCTGCTGGCTTACCAGATGCCCGGGCCGGGCTGGCTGGCGAACGGTATTGCCGTGCTGTGGCTGCTGGCTGCGCTGTGGGCCTCGTGGCGGGTCGCGCGTGGCCGCAGCAGCCGTCGCCTGGGCCTGGCGTTCGGCGCTTCGCTGGCGCTGGCTGGCCTCTGGTGGCTGCTGCTGACCCCGCGCCAGGACCGCGTATGGGCCGACGACGTGGCCCAGCGCCTGCATGTGGTGTCCTTCGACGGGCGCCACGTGGTGTTCGACAGCGTGCGTGATTTCACCTGGCGCAGCGAAACCGACTACGACGCGCACTGGGTGCGCCGCGCGTACGATCTTGACCAGCTGCGCTCGGCCGACCTGGTGCTGTCGTACTGGATGGGCCCGGCGATCGCCCACACCCTCATCTCGTTTGGCTTCGAGGATGGGCGCCACGTGGTGTTCTCGCTGGAGATCCGCAAGGAGCGCGGCGAATCGTTCTCGGCACTGGGCGGCTTCTTCCGCAGGTTCGAGATGACCCTGGTGGCCGCGGAGGAAACCGACATCATCCGCACCCGCACCAATGCGCGCGGTGAGGACGTCTACCTGTACCGCCTGCATGGCATGGACCGCGCGCAGTTGAAGGAGCTGTTTGCCGCGTACATCGCACAGGCACGCGAACTGGATGCCAAGCCGGGCTTCTACAACACGCTCACCAGCAACTGCACCACCATCGTCTTCGACCTGGCCCGCCATATCGCGCCGCGCCTGCCGCTGGACTACCGCCTGCTGCTGTCCGGGTACCTGGCCGAGTACGCACAGGAAGTGGGTGCGTTGACCCCGGGTGTGCCGTACGCCGAGCTGCACGACAAGGGCCGCATCACCCAGCGTGCGTTGGACCTGGGCAGCGGCGAACACTTCTCCACCGTGATCCGCCAGGGCGTGCCTGGCACCGAGCAGGACCCGCAGTAATGACTCGACTCCTCCTGATCCGCTGGCAGCGTGCGCTGCCGGTGTTGTTCGCCGCCTTCCTGCTGCTGGGCAGCAGCGGTTGCGCGATGGTCACCGTCAAGCAGGTCAAATCCAGCGATTCGCTGGTCAACAAGCGTGCCGACGTGCTCAATACCGGCAAGCTCAGCCCCGCCGCGCGCGAGACGCTCAGCGCGGCAGGCCTGGACGAATCGCAGTGCGAGAAGGACTTCCTGGTCTGCCGCAGCACGCTGCTGATGACCGACGATCTCAATGTCGAGCAGCGGCTGTCGGCGCTGTCCGAACTGTGGGTGAAGGCCGCGCTGGCGCTGACGCCGAAGAAGACCGCAGCCGGTGATCCGCCGATGAGCGACGCAGCGCTGGACGCCTGGCTGGAAGCCGCGCGCTACGCCTATGCCTACCTGTTCTACAGCGGCCGATCGCCGTCCGACCGTGCCTTCGAGGACCGGCAGACACAGGTGCGCGACTACTACAACTACGCCGCCGAGAAGGCAGCGGTGGTGCTGTTCGTCCGCGCGCGCACCGCTGCGTTGGCTGGCGAGGACTACACGAAGCCGATCGCGGTTGGCAGCTGGTCGCTGGCCTCCAACTACCAGCAGCTGAACCTGAAGAGCATTCCCGCACAGCTGGTGCCGGCCGGCACGGTCAGCTTCGTCGGGCTGCGCAGTACTTATCGCCGTGATGGCTTCGGTGCCGAGCTGGTGATGGTGATGGACCCGCCGAAGCTGGTCGCACCGGTGATCGCGCCTGAGGGCCCGAAGGCCGAGACACCGCAGGATGACGAAGAGGGCGCACGCCGTGGCCGTCGCCACCGGCATGACGATTCGGTGCCCGAGTTCAGCGAGATGTCCTCGATCAACGTCACCGCGTTGCTGCGTTTCGAAGGCAGCAGCCTGGACGATGTGATGCGGACGCGCCGGGTTGAACTGGATGCCTATTCGCCGGAAGCCACCGAGCGCATCACCCTGCACGGCGAGCAGGTGCCGCTGGCCGGCAATTTCACCGCAGCCTACGGCCTGTGGCTTGCCCAGAGCGGCTTCGCCCGGCAGTCACTGCGCACCCTGTTCGGCATGAGCGAGGGCATCGGCGAGCCACACATCTACCTGATGCAACCGTGGGACCCGAACCGCCGCATCATCTTCATGCTGCACGGCCTGGCCAGCAGCCCGGAAGCCTGGGTGAACCTGGCCAACGAGATCATGGGCGACCCCGAACTGCGCCAGCAGTTCCAGGTGTGGCAGGTCTATTACCCGACCAACGCACCGATCGCGCTGAACCGCTACGAGATCGCCAACGCGTTCAACGACACGCTGAAGCACTTCGATCCCAATGGCAGCACTCGTGCATCGAAGGACATGGTCTACATCGGCCACAGCATGGGCGGCGTGCTCGCGCGGCTGCTGGTGAGCGATTCCGGTGACGTGCTGTGGAACGACCTGCTGGCCAACTATGACCTGAAGGGCGAGCGTCTGAAGCGCGTGCAGAACAAGCTGGGGCCGTTGCTGCATTTCAAGGCACAGCCGAACGTGGAGCGTGCGATCTTCATCGCCGCTCCCCACCAGGGCACGGACATCGCCGGCAACAAGGTCGGGCGCCTGCTGGGCCGGCTGGTGCGCCTGCCGCTGACCATTCTCGGCAAGTTCGAGGACGTGTTCATGGCGCTGGCGCAGGCCGAGCAGCAGGTCGATGGCACGGCCAAGCCGAAGATTCCCAACAGCATCGACAACCTCAAGGCCAGCGATCCGTTCGTCAAGGCCGCAGCGCAGCTGCCGATCGAAGCGGGACTGAAGTACCACTCGATCATCGCCCAGCGCAAGCCGGAGCTGCCGGTGGACAAGTCCGATGACGGACTGGTGCCGTACTGGAGTGCGCACCTGCCGGGTGCACAGTCGGAGAAGGTGATCATTTCCGGCCACAGCGTGCAGGAGACCCCGCAAGCGGTGCTGGAAGTGCGGCGCATCCTGCACCGGGATATCGATGACGTGGGGACGGGGACCCGGTAGTGCCGGCCGCTGGCCGGCACTCTCCGCGCACGCGGGAATCCCGTGATGGTGCCGGCCAGCGGCCGACACTGCCGAAACCGGGCGACGCTACACCCGCCGCGCGATCACCGCGGCCAGCACCGCCAGGCCGAAGGTGATCGCCAGGCACAGCAGGTAGCCGGTGTGCGGCGCGCTTTCCACGAACAGCGCGAACAACGCACCGGAGACCGCCAGCGCGGTGGTCACCGACAGGGCCTCGCTCAGCTGCAGGGCCGACGTGTTGGCACCCTGCTCATGCGCTGCTGACAGCGAAAGCGTGAGTACCGAGAGGCTGGCGTAGATCATGCCCATGCCGAAACCGGTGACCGTCCAGCCCACCAGGGCCACCGGCAATGGCACTGCATTGAACAACACCGCAAGCGTTGCGGCGATGCCGACCGTCATCATCGCCGTGCCGACGCGCAGCAGCTGCTGGCGTGACCAGCCGCGCTGCTGGTGACCCTGCAGCCAGGAGCCAGCGAACCAACCGAGTGCGCCGAGGCTGAGCACCGCGCCGGCCCAGCTGGGCGGGAGCCCGCGTTCGCGCTGAAGCAGCAGCGGCAGGTAGGCTTCGCAGGCGAAGAATGCGGCGGCGGCGATGCCGCGCAGTGCGATCACGCTGGGCAGGCCCCTGCGCAGGATCAGCGTTCCGGCCGGCAGCAGGCGATGCACGCATAGCAGCTGCGCCAGCATCGCCACGCTGATGCAGAGCAGGGCGGTCGGACCGTGCTGCTGGCCGCCGAAGTACAGCAGCAGCGCCGCCAGCGATGCACCACTGGCCCAACGTACGACGTTGCCGCGCCCCTCGTCGTCGTTGCTGTCGGCGGAGGGTTGCATGCGCGCCAGCGCAGGCCGCAGCAACAGGGCAGCAGGGACTGCCAGCAGCGGCACCGCCAGGAACACCCAGCGCCAGCCGAGATGCTGGACGATCAGGCCGCTCAGCGCCGGGCCGACCATCGAGGGCACCACCCGCCGAGAATGCCGCGAACACCTTCGGCCGCAGGTGCTCGGGGTAGCTGCGGCCGACCATCACGTACAGCGAGACCGAAATCGCGCCCGCACCCAGGCCCTGCAGCAGGCGCCCGGCCACCAGCATGCCCATGCGCACGGCGAAGCCGGCCAGCAGCAGGCCCAGCACGAAGCAGGCCAGGCCGTACCACAGCGGCCGTGCCGGGCCCTGGCGGTCGGCCCAGCGTCCGGCCAGGGTCATGCCGATCACGCTGGTGGCCAGTGTGCCACCGAAGGCCAGCGCATACAGGCGCAGGCCGCTGAGTGCTTCGGCCACCGTGGGCATCGCGGCCGCGACGGCCAATGCTTCGAAGGCGTGCAGCGCGACCAGCGCGACCATGCCGAGGGTGGTGGCGCGGTAGCGCGCGGACAGGATCGATGTGTCAGCCGGCAGGCGGGTGTCGGCGGGAGAGAGGGTCGGGGTCATACCGGTCAGGGGCGGGCCGCGCTTGTCAACGGGCGGCGAAGATAGCAGCATGCCACCTCAACTATAGTTGAGGTCAAGCAATGGCATCCCAGGAACTCAGCGTTGGCGAGGTTTCCCAGCGCAGTGGCGTGGCCGTTTCCGCACTGCATTTCTACGAGCGCAAGGGGCTGATCAGCAGCCTGCGCACCTCGGGCAACCAACGCCGTTACAGCCGCGACGTGCTGCGCCGGCTGGCGGTGATCCGCGTTGCGCAGCGGGTGGGCATGCCACTGGAAGCGGTCGGCCGCGCCTTCGAGAGCCTGCCTGAAGGCCGTGCACCGACCAAGGCTGACTGGGCCAAGCTGTCCGCGCGCTGGCGCACCGAGCTGGAAGAGCGCATCCACATGCTGCAGCTGCTGCGCGATGAACTGACCGGCTGCATCGGCTGTGGCTGCCTGTCACTGCAGCATTGCCGCCTGGCCAACCCTGGCGACGTTCTCGGCGAACGCGGCGATGGCCCGATGCGCTGGGAATGAAAAAGGGGACGCGCTCCCGGTAGCGCCGGGCCATGCCCGGCGGACGAAAACGACTTGATCCCCTCCGTCCCCTTTTTCTTACCAGACCGTGATCGTCTCGCCGCTCTGGATGCCTTCCACTGCACGCTGGAAGGCCAGTGCGGCGCGTTGTGCGCTTACCGCTTCGAAGCCCGGGAAGTAGGGGCCGTAGGCCGCCATTGATTCGATCAGTACGTTCGGGCTGACCACGTTGATGCGCAGGCCGCGCGGCAGCAGCTCCAGTGCGGCGGCGCGCACGAAGCCTTCCAGTGCGGCATTCACTGCGGTGGCGTTGACGCCGTCGCGGATCGGCTGCGCGCTGATGATGCCGCTGGTCAGGGTGATCGAGCCACCGGCATTGAGGTGGTGCTGCGCGGCCAATGCCAGCCGCACCTGTCCCAGCAGCTTGTCCTGCAGGCCGATAGTGAACTGCTCGGGCGTCATCTCCTGCAGCGGTCCGAAATGCACCGAGCCGGTGGTGGAGATCACCGCATCGACTGCACCGGTGCGGGCGAACAGTTCGGCGACGCTGGCGTCGTCAGTCAGGTCCACACGCAGTTCGCCACTGCGGCGGCCGGCGGCGAGAATCTGATGCTGTTGGCCGAGCTGACGGGCGACTGCCTGGCCGAGGGTGCCGCTGGCACCGACGAGGAGGATCTTCATGGCCGTTCCTTGCGTGTGGGAGTGAGCGCAGTCTGCGCCGTCACAGCGTGGTTAGGTAAGCGGCGTATGATTCGCAGATTCCTAACTCTGGATTAGCAATGGATGCCCTTCGCTGCATGCAGGCCTTCGTGGCAGTGGCCGAGCGCGGCAGCTTCGCCGGCGCCGCCGAACAGCTGCAGGTGTCGGCGGTGATGGTGGGCAAGTACATCCAGCAGTTGGAAGCACATCTGGGCACCGCGTTGCTGCAACGGAACACCCGCCGCCAGCGCTTGACCGAAGCCGGCAGCGCCTACCTGGCCGGGTGCCGGCAGGTGCTGGAGCAGGTGCAGCAGGCCGAGGCCGATGTGGCCGGCCTGCAGGTACAGCCGCGTGGCCTGTTGCGGATAAGCGCGCCCACCACCTGGGGCAGCTGCGTGCTGGCGCCGCAGCTGGCCGGCCTGCTGCGCGCGCAGCCGCAGTTGAATATCGAGCTGGACCTGAGCAACCGCCGCGTGGACCTGATCGAAGATGGCTTCGACGCGGCGATCCGGGTCGGGCCGTTGCCATCGCAGGAGGTGGTGGCGCGGCCGCTGCCGCCGTATGCGATGAGCCTGTGCGCGGCGCCGTCTTACCTGCGCAGGCGCGGCACGCCGCGAACACCGGATGACCTGCAGGGGCACGACTGCCTGAGCCATCTGGCCTGGCGCGGCGGGCATGGCTGGCAGTTGGCCAACGGCGAACAGGTCGACTGGGAGGCACGGCTGAGCAGCAACGATGGCTTCGCATTGCGCGAAGCCGCCGTAGCCGGGGCCGGGCTGGTACTGCAGCCCACCGCACTGCTGGCGGCGGAGATCGCGGCAGGGCGGTTGAAACCACTGCTGCGCGACTACCTGCCGGAACCGCGGCCGATGCACCTGATCTACCTGCCCGATCGACGCCCGCGCCCCCGTTTGCAGTGCTTCGTCGATTTCGTCATGACCACGTTGGGGCAATGATCATCGGGTTAGATCGGGTCAGACCCCTTTGCCTCGGCAAAGGGGTCTGACCCCAGGGGATCAATCATTCGCAGCAGACAATTCCTGTCCACGCACCTGCGCGGCGCGCAGTGCTTTGTCCACCAGTGCCTCGAAGCCGCCAGCCTGGAAGCTCTCGATCGCGGCCTGGGTAGTGCCGTTGGGTGACGTCACGCGTCGGCGCAGCTCTGCGGGGCTCTCACCGGCCTCATCCAGCATGCGCGAGGCGCCCAGCAGGGTCTGCACCACCAGCGTGCGCGCGGCCTCGGCCGGCAGGCCCTGGGCAATGCCCGCCGCTTCCATCGCTTCGGCCAGCAGGAACACATAGGCCGGCCCGCTGCCAGACACGGCGGTGACCGAATCCATCAGTGCCTCGCGTTCGATCCACACCGTGCGCCCAGCGCTGGCCAGCACCTGTTCGGCCTGCGCGTGCTGCTGCGGATTCACCGAGGGCGTGGCATACAGGCCGGTCACGCCGGCGCCGAGCAGAGCGGGGGTATTGGGCATTGCGCGCACCACCGGCAGGTTGCCACCCAGCCAGCGCTCCAGCTGTGCGCTGGTGATGCCGGCAGCGATCGACACCACCAGCGGCCGGTTTGCCTGGGCCAGTGCCTGCAGCGACTGGCAGACCTCACGCAGCACCTGCGGCTTCACCGCCAGCAGCCAGGTGCTGCCTTGTGCGCCGGCATCGGTGGCGTTGTCGTGTACCTGCACGCCGAAGTCGGCAGCCAGCGACTCGCGCAGCGCTGCAACCGGTTCGGCCACATGGATGTGCGCGGCGGGCACGCCCTGGCGGATCAGGCCGGCGATCAGGCTGCGGGCCATGTTGCCGCCGCCGATGAAGGTGATGGAATCAGCTGCCATGGAAGTCTCCTTGGAAAATCAGGCCGGGCGCGCGCGCGCGCCGAACAGGGCGGTGCCGATGCGCACCAGGGTGGCGCCCTCGGCGATGGCTTCGGCGTAGTCGCTGCTCATGCCCATCGACAGCGTGTCGACCTGCGCGCGCTGGGCGGCCAGCGACTGGAAAAGTGTGCGCATGCGCACGAACGCATCCCGACGGCGCTCCACCTCGGGCCACGGCGCAGGAATCGCCATCAGGCCACGCAGGCACAGCGAGGGCTCGGCGGCAATCGCTGCGGCCAGCCCCTCGACATCCTCCGGTGCACAGCCGTGCTTGCTCGATTCATCGTCGATGTTGACCTGGATCAGCACATTCAGCGGGCCGCGTGCGGCCGGGCGATGGCGCGCCAGCGCCGTTACCAGCTTGGGCCGGTCCACGCTCTGCACCCAGTCGAAATGGGTGGCCACCGCCTCGGCCTTGTTCGACTGCAGGTGGCCGATCAGGTGCCACTCCAGCGCCAGGTGCTGCAGTGCCTGCATCTTGGCCAGCGCTTCCTGCACATAGTTCTCGCCGAAGGCCTGCTGGCCCTGTGCGGCCAGCGCGGCCACGGCCTCGGCCGGTTGGGTCTTGGACACGGCCAGCAGGCGCGGATCGGGCCGGCCGGCCGCCTCGGCGGCGGCATGCAGGTTGCTCAGGATCTGGGGCAGGGGAGTGGCCACGTAACGCGTTCCGTTGAATCAGGAGGCTATACTGCCGCCCGGGGAAAGATCCTTCCAGTCGAAGCCGTTATTGGGGAGTAGCCGCTCATGGATATCGCCGAACTGCTGGCGTTTTCCGTAAAGAACAAAGCGTCCGACCTGCACCTGTCTGCAGGCCTGCCGCCGATGATCCGCGTGGACGGCGACGTTCGCCGGATCAACATCCCGGCCCTGGACCACAAGCAGGTCCACGCGCTGGTGTACGACATCATGTCCGACAAGCAGCGCCGCGATTACGAGGAATTCCTCGAAGTGGACTTCTCCTTCGAGATCCCGTCGCTGGCGCGCTTCCGTGTGAACGCGTTCAACCAGAACCGCGGCGCCGGTGCGGTGTTCCGTACCATTCCGTCCGAGGTGCTCACCCTCGAGGACCTGGCCTGCCCGCCGCTGTTCCGCGAGGTAATCCAGCAACCGCAGGGCCTGATCCTGGTGACCGGCCCGACCGGCTCGGGCAAGTCGACCACGCTGGCGGCGATGATCGACTACATCAACAAGAACGAATACGGCCACATCCTCACCGTCGAGGATCCGATCGAATTCGTGCACACCTCGCAGAAGTGCCTGATCAACCAGCGCGAAGTGCACCGTGACACGCATGGCTTCAACGAAGCACTGCGCTCGGCACTGCGTGAGGACCCGGACATCATCCTGGTCGGCGAACTCCGCGACCTGGAAACCATCCGCCTGGCACTGACCGCCGCGGAAACCGGCCACCTGGTGTTCGGCACCCTGCACACCAGTTCGGCGGCCAAGACCATCGACCGTATCATCGACGTGTTCCCGGCCGGCGAAAAGCCGATGGTGCGTTCGATGTTGTCCGAGTCGCTGCGTGCGGTGATCTCGCAGGCACTGCTGAAGAAGGTCGGCGGCGGCCGTACCGCGGCGTGGGAAATCATGGTCGGCACCCCGGCCATCCGCAACCTGATCCGCGAGGACAAGGTGGCGCAGATGTACTCGGCCATCCAGACCGGCCAGCAGTACGGCATGATGACCCTGGACCAGCACCTGCAGGACCTGGTCAAGCGCAGCCTGATCACCCGCAACCAGGCCCGCGAGTACGCCAAGGACAAGCGCCTGTTCGAGTAAGGCGGGACAGCGACGGGCGGCGCGCGCAATGGCGCGGCCGCTCCGTGTTGTTTCCTCCACCGACCGTTACCTGGTAAACCGCTTTCCGGGAGCCCGCCGTGAACACCACCGCGACCACCATCGATTTCACTTCGTTCCTCAAGCTGATGGCGCACCAGCGCGCCTCTGACCTGTTCATCACTGCGGGTATGCCACCGGCGATGAAGGTCAACGGCAAGATCTCGCCGATCACGCAGACGCCACTAACGCCGCAGCAGAGCCGCGACCTGGTCCTCAACGTGATGACCCCGGCACAGCGCGAGGAATTCGAGAAGACCCACGAATGCAACTTCGCCATCGGCCTGTCCGGTGTCGGCCGCTTCCGCGTGAGCTGCTTCTACCAGCGCAACCAGGTCGGCATGGTGCTGCGCCGCATCGAGACGCGCATTCCGACCGTGGAAGAGCTGAGCCTGCCGCCGATCATCAAGACGCTGGCGATGACCAAGCGCGGCATCATCCTGTTCGTCGGTGCCACCGGTACCGGTAAATCGACTTCGCTGGCGGCGATGATCGGTTACCGCAACCAGAACTCGACCGGCCACATCATCACCATCGAAGACCCGATCGAATTCGTGCACAAGCACGAGGGCTGCATCATCACCCAGCGCGAAGTTGGCATCGATACCGACAGCTGGGAAGCTGCGCTGAAGAACACCCTGCGCCAGGCGCCGGACGTGATCATGATCGGCGAGGTGCGTACCCGCGAAGGCATGGACCACGCCATCGCGTTCGCCGAAACCGGCCACCTGGTGCTGGCCACGCTGCATGCCAACAATGCCAACCAGGCGATGGACCGCATCGTCAACTTCTTCCCGGAAGACCGCCGCAACCAGCTGTTGATGGACCTGTCGCTGAACCTCAAGGGCGTGGTCGCGCAGCAGCTGGTGCCGTCGCCCGATGGCCGCTCGCGCAAGGTGGCGATGGAGATCCTGCTGGGCACGCCACTGGTACAGGACTACATCCGCGACGGCGAGATCCACAAGCTGAAGGAAGTGATGAAGGACTCGGTCCAGCTGGGCATGAAGACCTTCGACCAGAGCCTGTTCGAGCTGTACCAGGCCGGCGAGATCAGCTACGAGGACGCGCTGCGTTACGCCGATTCGCAGAACGAGGTGCGCCTGCGCATCAAGCTCAGCCAGGGCGGCGACGCGCGCACCCTGTCGCAGGGGCTGGATGGGGTGGAGATCTCCGAAATCCGCTGACCTGGCCGGCAACGGTCATGACCGGATTGATGAATTCCAGTCATGACCGACTGCCGTCCAGCCGGCTCAATCCATCGCCGCCGCAGGCGTATCGTCAGCACTCCCCCTCTGGAGTACGACGATGCAGACACGTGAACTCGGCCGCAGCGGCCTGAAGGTTTCCGCCCTGGGCCTGGGTTGCATGGGCCTGACCCATGCCTACGGCCAGCCGGTCGAACCGAGCCAGGGCATCGCCCTGCTGCACGCTGCCGTCGAGCGCGGCGTGACCTTCTTCGACACCGCCGAGGTGTACGGCCCGTACACCAACGAAGACCTGCTCGGCCAGGCCTTGGCGCCCTACCGCGACAGGCTGGTGATCGCCACCAAGTTTGGTTTCAAGGACGCGCGCACCGATGCCGGCCTGGACAGCCGCCCGGAGAACATCCGTGCCGTGGCCGAAGCCAGCCTCAAGCGCCTGCGTACCGACCATATCGATCTGTTCTACCAGCACCGCGTCGACCCGAACGTGCCGATCGAGGATGTGGCCGGCACCGTGCGCGACCTGATCGCCGAGGGCAAGGTCGGCCACTTCGGCCTGTCCGAGGCGAGCGCTGCCACCGTGCGTCGCGCGCATGCGGTGCAGCCGGTCACCGCCGTGCAGAGCGAGTACTCGCTGTGGTGGCGCGAACCGGAGCGTGAGCTGCTGCCGACGCTGCAGGAGCTGGGCATCGGCTTCGTGCCGTTCAGCCCGCTGGGTCGCGGCTTCCTGACCGGTGCGATCAACGCCGATACCACCTTCGACGCCAACGACTTCCGTAACAGCGTGCCGCGTTTCGAAGTGGAGGCGCGCCGCGCCAATCAGGCGCTGGTGGATCGCATCAGCACGATTGCGGCAGCGCGCGGTGCGACGCCTGCGCAGGTCGCACTGGCCTGGCTGCTCGCGCAGGCACCGTGGATCGTGCCGATTCCGGGCACCACCAAGGTTCATCGCCTGGAAGAGAACCTGGGCGCGGTCGACCTGCAGCTGGCACCGGAAGAACTGCAACGCATCGCGCAGGCGCTGGACGAAGTGTCGATCGTTGGCGAGCGTTACAACCCGCAGCGTGCGGCACAGGCCAAGGGCTGATCACCGGGTGCGGACCGAGGTGGGTGCGGACCGTTGGTCCGCACACCTCATCCAGCCATCGGCCCGCGCAGCGCATCAAGCACCGTCCGCATCGCCACGGTCACGTGGCGGCGCGAAGGGTAGTACGCGTAGTAGCCATCGAAGTGCGGGCACCAGTCGTCCAGCACTGATTGCAGCCGGCCATCGTCCAGCATCGGCTGCACCTGGTCTTCCGGCAGCCAGGCCAATCCGCTGCCTGCCAGCGCAGCGGTGCGGGTCATGCCCATGGTGTTGAACGTCCACTGGCCGCTCACGCGCACGCTCAGTTCATTGCCGTCCTGGCCGAAATCCCACGGCATCAGCCCACCATGCGTGGGCAGCCGCAGGGTCACGCAGTTGTGCCCGGCCAGGTCGTCTGGATGCCGCGGCACCACGTGCTGGCGGAAGTAGCTGGGCGCCCCGACCACGCGCATGCGCAGCGGCGGGCTGATCGGTACGGCGATCATGTCGCGCGCCAGCCGCTCGCCCAGGCGGATGCCGATGTCGTAGCGCTCGGCCACGATGTCGGCCAACCCGTAGTCGGCCGCCAGTTCCACCTTCAAATCCGGATACTGCTGCAGCAGCGGCGCCAGCCTGGGCCAGGCGATGTACTCGGCAGCGTGGCCGGTGGCATTGATACGGATGGTGCCGGCCGGGCGTTCACGGTACTCGGCCAGCGCGGCCAGCCCGTCCTCGATCTCGGCCAGGCGCGGGGCCAGGGTATCGAGCAGGCGGGCACCGGCTTCGGTGGTCGAGACGCTGCGGGTGGTGCGGGTCAGCAGGCGCACGCCCAGGCGCTGCTCCAGTCCGCGCATGGCATGGCTGAGCGCGGACTGGGACACGCCCAGCTGGGCGGCAGCCTTGGTGAAGCTGCCCTCGCGGGCAACGTGGACGAAGGCCTGCAGGTCGTTGAGATTTTCGCGGGGCATGCGGGAATGATACGGCCGGGCTGCGCCCGGCACCTGCTTCGAGCCAAGGCAACGTCAACGTCAAATGCGTACATTCCGTGGGATGGCGTGGTGGGTCCGGCTGAGGGGGACGCCGTCCGTGTGGCTCGGTCGCGCTTGCTCGTGTGCGCTGTCCTGCGCACACGGCAAGACCGGGGTTGGGCGTCCTGCCCAACCCGCCCGAGGCATGCCTCGGGCCCATGGCGCTCACGCCCCCGCAACCTGAGCCAGCCCGCCTTCGACAGTTTCCCGCGAGCTGTTGGAACGGCATTCTGCCTTGGTGGGTGCCGACCGTTGGTCGGCACCGGGTCAAACGTGTGGGTATGTCGATTTCAGGGACTGTGGTTCGTCGAATGAATGACTTCAACGGGAGCTGCAGATGAGCACTGACACCAAGCCGAAAGGCCCGGCCTCGTACTTCCCCTTCATCGAGAAGACCTACGGGCAGCCGGTGGCGCACTGGTTCGGGCTGCTGGCGGGGAAGAAGGGCCTGAAATACATGGAACTGGTCAGCTTCCTGAAGAGCGGCACGGCCTGGGCCATGGCCACGCCAACGCGCTGGTGGCATACCACCTGGCCGGAAAGGGGTAACCAGCGGCCGGCGGAGGGCAGGGCAGGACGCATTCAGCTGAACGATTTCATCTGCAACTGTCATGCAGATCGTGTCTAATACCGCTCCCCACCTGCTGTTCCCCCACCTGCATGTCCCTTCCCTCCCATGGCCCCGCGCCGTGCGACGACGCTGACGGCCACCTGGTCACCGCCGGTCCGCTGACCCCGCCGCCCGACAGCGCCGGCACCACCGCCGACGACAAAGCGCTGCGTCACTCGATCGCCGAGGACGTGCAGGGCATGGTGCTGGCCACGATGGTGGCCTCGCTGGGCCTGGCCATCTTCGCCAAGGGCGGGCTGATGATCGGCGGTATGGCGGGCATGGCCTTCCTGCTGCACTACGCGATGGGCTGGAACTTCGGCCTGGTGTTCGTGCTGGTCAACCTGCCGTTCTACTGGGTGGCGCTGCGGCGCATGGGCTGGGAATTCACCCTGAAGACCTTCGCCGCGGTCACCGCCTGTGGCGTGCTGACCGACCTGCTGCCGCGCTGGATCGACTTCTCGCACATCAACCCGCTGTACTCGGCGATTGTCGGCGGTGCGTTGTCCGGCCTGGGCATCCTGTTCTTCATCCGCCACCGTGCAAGCCTTGGCGGCATCGGCATCCTGGCGGTGTACCTGCAGCGCACCCGTGGCTGGAGCGCGGGCAAGGTGCAGATGTCCTACGATGCCTGCCTGATGGTGGCCGCGTTCTTCGTGTTGTCGCCATCGAAGGTGCTGTACTCGGCCATCGGCGCGGTGGTGCTCAGCCTGGTGCTGATGTTCAACCACCGCCCCGGCCGCTACATGGGCGTGTGACGTTCAACGGTGTTGCCGGCCAGCGGCCGGCACTACCTGAACCCATGCATGGCAGCGCCGGGCCATGCCCGGCGGATATCCATCAGCGGGCGGCGGCCTTCAACCACGGCGGCGACAGCATCAGCAGCCGCGCATGCACCGGGCAATCCTCGGCGTGCGCACCGGGCAGGTAGCCCAGGCTCATCAGGAATTCGCCGGTGATCTCGCCGCCGGTGAAGCGGAAGGTCTTCTTGAACAGCTTCACCCAGTCGGCCTTGCTGCGCGGGTGGTGCGCATCCAGCCACGCCGCGAAGCTGCCATGGCTGGCCCGCAGCTGCTGGATCACCTGCGCGTTGTGGATCGCCGCCAGTACCTTCAGCCGGTTGCGGATGATGCCCGCGTCCGACAGCAGGCGCTCGATGTCCTGTTCGGCATACGCGGCCACGCGGTCGACATCGAAGCCGTCGTAGGCCGCGCGGAAGCCCTCGCGCTTCTTCAGGATCGTTTCCCAGCTCAGGCCGGCCTGGTTGATTTCCAGCACCAGCCGCTCGAACAGCTCGCGCTCGTCACGCTGCGGGAAGCCGTACTCGTTGGCGTGGTAATAGTCGTGCACCGGATGGCCCGGGGCGATGAGGCAGTAGCCGCTCATGGGGAAGGCTCGTTGGAATCGGATTCGGATTCGGGATCGATGGCCACCGCAGGGTGCCCGCCGATGGACAGCATCGGCCAGCGCGGTGGAATGAGCGTGAGTCTGCCGTCACGCAGGGCCTGGTTGATCGTCTCGGCCTGGCCGCTGACGGTGCCGAACAGCGCACCGGCCCGGCGCCACTGCGAATCCTTGCCACGTGCGTACAGTACGCAGTCCGGTCCACGGTGGGTGTTCAGCTCGCACAGCAGCACCTCGCCGGTACCATCGCCGTCCAGGTCGCGATGCACGATCAGGCAGTCGCGCTCGCTCTGGGCGCAGGATTCGCCATTGATCGATCGGGTGGCCAGAGCTTTCCACCAGTCGTCCGGTGGCGAACTGGATCCCTTGGCCAGCTTCAGCGCGCGCTGAAGCGCGGCGACGTCCTGCGGCCCCTTGTCGAGGCGATGGCCGTCGTCCCAGCGTGAGGTGCGTGCCAGTGCTGCAGCGATCACCTGTGGCGCGTTGGCATCAGCGGTGATGGCCGGATCGCGCTGCAGTTCGCGCAGCGCCTGCACGCCACGGCGCCCCAGATCGAAGCGCAGCACGTTGACGTCGCTGCTGGTGATCGCCGGCGGGTCCACGCGCAGCCGCTCCAGTTGGCTGGACAGGGTCAGCCGCACCGGGTCCAGCAGGGGCGAGTTGCCCAGCAGGGCCAGTGCCAGCACCGCCCAGCACATCCAGCGGTTGACTGGCTCCAGCATCTGCAGCCAGCGGCGCTGCCGGCGCAGCACCGCCAGCGCGTAGCCCACGGCATAGCCGGCCGTGGCCAATGCGACGAGTACCGCCCAGAAGCGATCCAGGGTCCAGCCGTACTGCGCCACGCGCAGGCCCAATGCATACAGTGCCAGCGCGGCGTAGACCGGCAGTGTCAGCAGGCTGGCTTCGACCAGCCTGCGCAGCACCAGAGGGTAGGAGACACCGTCTTCCCCCTGCTGGTAGACCGCATTGGTGAACGTCACCAGCAGCAGCGACACCACCACCAGCAGGCTGGCGGCCGAACGGGTCTTCCACAGCGGTTCCAGCCCGGTAAGCGGCAGGCTCAGCACGAACAATACGGCGATGAACGACAGCAGCGGCAGCAGCCCACGGCAGATCGCGAACAGCACCTGGCGGGTGATCTGGATCGCGCGGTGCTGGGTGCGCCCGATCAGCACGCCGAACCCGGCCAGGCTGCCGGTGGCCAGTGCGATGAAAGCGTCCTGCCGGAACAGGTCGCGGAAGACATTCACGTCCAGCAGTTGGAACAGCGCTGCCCACAGCCACAGCAGCAGCCAGGTCAGCCCGGTGAACAGCGCCGCCAAAGCGAGGGTCAAACCGTTCTGCCAGGCGCGCTCGAACAACTCGGGGTAGCTGGCGCGCCAGTGCCCATGCTGCAGCTGGAACTGCCACCAGGGCAGGGCCACGAACACCGCCACGCCCATGCCCAGGGTCAACGGAAACTGCAGCGCGCCCGATTCCAGTGCGGTCTCGCCATTGAGGTTCCAGCCGATCCAGGCGGCCAGCGCCAGCACCACCGCCGAGCCGAGCGCGGCCTGCAGCCACAGGCGGCGCTGGCCCAGCTCGACCAGGCTCAGCGCCACCGCGCTGGGAATGGCCAGCACCCAGGCGTACCAGCAGTAGCGCCAGCCGATATCGCGGAACGGCCAGGCATCGGACAGCTCCTGCGCGGCGTACAGCATCAGGCCCTGCAGCAGGGCGATCAGGACGATGGCGCTGCGTGCCGGCAGGGTCAGGGGCGATGAAGATGGCATCAATGACCTTCCGTGGCAAAGCACCATCCTAGCCCATCGCGGTTCGGCGCCATCGCGCGACCATCCCGCCCCCAGCAGGTAGAATGGGCCCATGCCTGTAATGCCGACCTCCCTTGCCGATCACCTGCTCGTCGCGCTGCCGTCGCTGCTCGACGCGACCTTTGCCCGCAGCGTCGCGCTGATCTGCCAGCACGACGAGAACGGGGCGATGGGCGTGCTGGTCAACCAGCCTTCCGAATACACGCTGGGTGAAGTGCTCGCGCAGATGGACATCACCACCGGTGATGGCGAGCTGCAGGCGCGCATGGTGCTCAATGGCGGTCCGGTGCATCCCGAACGCGGCTTCGTCATCCATGACGACGCGCGCGCGTGGGATTCCAGCCTGACCGTGGGCCACGGCCTGTACCTGACCACCTCGCGCGACATCCTCGAAGCGATGGCGCGTGGCGAAGGCCCGGCCAATGCGGTGGTCACCCTCGGCTGTGCCGGCTGGGGCGCAGGGCAGCTGGAAAGCGAGCTGTCCGAGAACAGCTGGCTGACCGTGCCGGCCGATGCCGAGCTGGTGTTCCAGCTGCCGCTGGAGCAGCGCTGGCAGGGAGCGGCTTCGCGCATCGGCGTGGACCTGTTCCGGCTGACCGACTACAGCGGCCATGTCTGAGCCCATCACGCCCGCCCCGGTTCCTGCTGCGCCGGCGATCCGCCGTGACGGCACCGTTCTGGGTTTTGATGTTGGCTCGCGACGCATCGGCGTGGCCATCGGCAGTGCTTTCGCCGCGCATGCGCGCGCGGTGGCCGTGGTCGATGTGCACGGCAACGGCCCGGACTGGACCGCGATCGAACGCCTGCTCAAGGAATGGAAGCCCGACGGCCTGGTGGTCGGCGACCCGCTGACCCTGGACGGCCAGGACCAGCCCAACCGCAAGCGTGCGCAGGGCTTTGCCCGCCAGCTGCGGGAACGCTTCAAGCTGCCGGTGGTGATGATCGACGAGCGTTCCAGCTCGGTCGAGGCGGCCCGCCGTTTCGCCGTCGAGCGCGCCGAAGGGCGCAAGCGTCGCCGTGATGCGGCCGCCCTCGACGCCGTGGCCGCGGCGGTGATCATCGACCGCTGGCTGTCGTCCCCCGACGACGCCACCCCCATTCCCTGACTGCACGACTCCCGCCATGACTGCCCAGCAAATCGATGCCTCCGGACGCCTGCGCCACCTGCTGACCCTGGAGGGCCTGCCGCGCGAAACCCTGCTGCAGCTGCTCGATCGGGCAGGGCAGATCCGCGACGCCGCAGTCGGCCGTGTCGGCAACAAGCGCCACGTGCTGGCCGGTTCGGCGGTGTGCACGCTGTTCTTCGAGCCGTCCACGCGCACCCGCAGCTCGTTCCAGCTGGCCGCGCAGCGCCTCGGGGCCGATGTGCTGAACTTCGATGCCTCGACCTCGTCCACGCGCAAGGGCGAAACCGCCTGCGACACGCTGCGCAACCTGGAAGCGATGGGCGTGCGCGGCTTCGTGGTGCGACACCCCGATGACGGCGCCGTGGCCGCGCTGGCCGAGGCGGCGGGCGAGGGCACCGCACTGATCAACGCCGGCGACGGCCGCAGCGCGCACCCGACCCAGGGCCTGCTGGACATGCTGACCCTGCGCCAGGCCAAGGGCCCGGATTTCTCGAAGCTGAAGGTGGTGATCGTCGGCGACGTGAAGCACTCGCGCGTGGCGCGCACCGACCTGCACGCGCTGCGCACGCTGGGCGTGGGCGAGATCCGCGTGTGCGGCCCGCAGTCGCTGCTGCCGGACGACGAGACCCTGAAGGGTTGCGTGGTCGGCGATGATTTCGACGCGATGCTGGAAGGCGTCGACGCGCTGATGATGCTGCGCCTGCAGCGCGAGCGCATGGAAGAAGGCCTGGTGCCGTCGCTGGAGCAGTACCACGCGCAGTACGGCCTGACCCGCGCGCGCCTGGCGCGTGCCGGCAAGGACGCTGCGGTACTGCACCCGGGCCCGATCAACCGCGGCGTGGAAGTGACCGACGACGTGGCCGATGGCCCGCAATCGTGGGTGCTGCGCCAGGTCGCCAACGGGGTCGCCGTGCGCATGGCCGTACTGGAAACCTTGCTGGGCTGACCACTTTGGTGGGTGCCGACCGTTGGTCGGCACTGAACCATCAGTGCGGTGAAGTGCGGGCCTGGCCATTGAATGGTTTCGGGCCTACCTGTATTGACGTGTTGCCCGATAGAAGAGAGATACCGGCAGGCGCACGCTTGGGCCCATGAACCGCGCACGCCTACGCCTTGGCCGCCATTCCCGGATCGGGCAATCCTACATCCTGACCACCGTCACCCAGGAACGTCGACGCTACTTCGATGATGCCACTGCGGCACAGGAGGTGATGGATGTGTTCCGTCGCATTGATGATGATGGCCTGACGCACTCACTTGCCTATGTGGTCATGCCGGACCACATCCATTGGCTTGTTGAGATCCGTGCGTTCTCGCTGGACTACATCATGCAACGCTTCAAATCGAGCAGTGCATTGCGGATCAACCGCATGCTGGGCAAGACAGGACCATTTTGGCAATCGAGCTATCACGATCACGCCATTCGTTCTGAAGAATCACTGTTTCGCCATGCGATGTACATCGTCGCCAACCCGGTCAGGGCGAACTTGGCGAGCTGCGTGGGAGAGTATCCGTATGCCTGGTGCCGATGGGAGATTGATGGGAGTTACCAAGCAATGGATTACCCCGAAGCGGAGAGATAGTGCCGACCAACGGTCGGCACCCACCAATACCCAAGCCGACCAACGGTAGGTATCCACCAACAGATGTTTCCCAGCAGAAGCTGCGGTTCAGCGCTTCTGCGCGAACAGCCATGCCCACATTGCCGGGTCCGCGTAGGTGGCGTCCCAGGCATTGTGGTTGCCTTCGGGGTACTCGGTGTAGCGCACGTCACGCGCGTTGGCGTTCTGGAATGCGGCGTGCAGCCGGCGGTCGTCATCCGGCGGCACCACGTCATCCAGCGCACCATGGAAGATCCAGATCGGTGTGTGCCGAAGCCGCTTGGCGATCACGGCATAAGGATCGGATTCCTGGGCCACCTCTTCGACGAATAGGGTCGGACGCACCGCGCGCGGCGCCAGCACTGCGCCGCATACTGGCACGATCGCGGCGAAGCGCCCGGGTTGATCCAGCGCGATGTTCCAGCTGCCATAGCCGCCCATCGACATCCCGGTCAGGTACTGCCGCGAGGGATCGGCACCGAACTCGGCGATGGTGGCGTCCAGGGCGGCCAGCGCAACGCGGTTGTTGCGCCCGCTCCATTCCTGGCGGCCCGGCACCTGCGGGAATACGGCCAACGCGGGGAAGTCGGCCGCGTGCCTGCGCAGGTGCGGCCCCAGCCCGGCATGGGTCTGCTTGACGCCGTCGCCGCCACGCTCGCCGGATCCATGCAGGAACAGCACCACCGGCAGTGCGCCAGGCGTGCGCGCCGCGGCTGCCGGAATGAACACCTGGTAATAGGCGGTACGGCCATCCACTTTCACCGCACGCGATTCGAAGCGGCCACGTGTGCTGTCCGGGTGCGAGGCGCAGCCGGCCATCATCAGGATCGCCAGCATCGGCAGCCAGCGCATCATCGTACGGACCATCGACGTTCCCGGAGCGGTGGGTTCAGCCGCATCCTAGTCCGCCGCAGGTCAACGCGGCATCATGGGCCGCATCACTGCGGGCGCGGGAAGCTGGCGATGATATCCAGCTGTTCCTGGGCTTCGGCATTGCCGCTGGCGGCGGCGGCCTGCACCTGCGCCATGTCCGGGTGCAGCACCACCAGCAACGGGTTTTCGCAGACCGGGCAGTCGTACTCGGTGGCGTCCTCGTCCAGCTCCATCTCCATGGCACGCGAGCTGCCCTTCCATTCGCAGGCTGGGCAGGTGTGCTGCTGGTCGCGCCAGCCGGGCTGGAAATAGTTTTCGATCGTTGTTGCCATGAGGGTCCAGTTGGAATCGGGTCAGAGCCCCGCGCTGCGGGGATCCGACCCTGGGTCTTGGTGTGCGTCGGAGCTCCGCGTTGCGGGGATCCGGCCCGGCAGGGATCAATGCAGCAGCACCAGCGTGGCCAGGCCGAGGAAGGTGAAGAAGCCCATCGAGTCGGTCACGGCAGTCAGGAAGATGCCACTGGCCAGCGCCGGGTCGAAGCCGAAGCGTTTCAGGGTCAGCGGCACCAGCACGCCGGCCAGTGCCGCGAACAGCAGGTTGCAGGTCAGCGCGATGGCGATCACCGCCGACAGCCCGGGCGAGTGGAACCAGACCAGCACGATCAGCCCCAGGATCGAGCCGAGCAGCAGGCCGTTGAGCGCGGCCACCCGCACTTCCTTCCACAGCAGCGTGCGCGCGTTGGAGGCGCCCACCTGGCCCAACGCCAGGCCACGCACCATCAGCGCCAGCACCTGGGTGCCGGCATTGCCGCCCAGGCCGGCCACGATCGGCATCAGCACCGCCAGCGCCACCAGCTTGTCGATCGTGCCCTCGAAGTGGCCGACCACGCTGGAGGCCAGGAAGGCCGTGCACAGGTTGATCGACAGCCACATCAGGCGGCGGCGCATGGCGCGCCAGACCGGGCTGAACAGGTCCTCGTCCTCGTCCAGGCCGGCGGCGCCCAGCGCCTGGTGCTCGGCCTGGCCGCGGATGATGTCGACCACGTCATCGATGGTGATGCGGCCAACGAGGATGTTGTTCTCGTCCACTACCGGCGCGGAGATCCAGTCATGGTCGGAGAACTGCCGTGCCACTTCCTGGTCGCTCTCGCCGACGTCGATGGCCGGCTGCTCGTCGTCGATCAGGCGGTTGATCGGGGTGGTGTCCTCATGGGTCACCAGTGCCGCCAGCGACACCCGGCCGAGATACTGGTGCCGCCGGCTGACCACGAACAGGTGGTCGGTGTGGTCCGGCAATTCGCCGCGCAGGCGCAGGTAGCGCAGCACCACGTCGACGTTGACGTCGGCGCGCACGGTCACCACGTCCGGGTTCATCAGGCGGCCGGCGCTGTCCTCGGGATAGGACAGCACCTGTTCCAGCCGCTCGCGGTTCTCGCGGTCCATCGACTTGAGGACTTCATCGATGACCGTATCCGGCAGGTCTTCGACCAGGTCGGCCAGATCGTCGATGTCCAGGTCTTCGACCGCGGCGATGATCTCGTCCGGGTCCATGTCCGCGAGCAGGCTTTCGCGCACGTCTTCGCCGACGTGGACCAGCACCTCGCCGTCGTCTTCAGGATCGACCAGGCCCCACACCACCTCGCGCTTGCCCGGCGGCAGCGATTCAAGCAGGTTGCCGATCTCGGCCGGGGCCAGGGTGTTGACCAGGCGACGTACCGGGCCCAGCCGGCCGCTGTCCAGTGCATCGGACAGCATCCGCAGTTGGCGCGCAGTCTTGTCGTGGCGTACAGCTTCAGCCATCGCAGCTCCCGCGGGATAAGAAAAGCCGCGATCCCGGCAAGGATGCGGCAACAGGGGTGTTCAGCGCGTCATTATCGCAAGGCGATGTTTCAGCGCATAGCCGCCGGATGGCACCACCCTTGGCGCTCAGGCCGTTTCCGCCACCAGCGCCAGCCAGCGTTCGATGGCGCGGCGGTCGCGCGCGGCCAGTAGTTTCGGTGCACGGGCGCGCAGTGCGCCCAGGTCAGCGTCGCGTATCGCGCGGCGTACCTCCAGCAACGTACCGGGGTGCAGGCTGAACTCGCTCAGGCCCAGCGCCAGCAGCAGCGGGGTCATCCGGGCATCACCGGCCATCTCGCCGCAGACCGCCACCGGGACGCGG
Source organism: Stenotrophomonas maltophilia group sp. Smal12 (assembly GCF_037079935.1). Classification (NCBI taxonomy): domain Bacteria; kingdom Pseudomonadati; phylum Pseudomonadota; class Gammaproteobacteria; order Lysobacterales; family Lysobacteraceae; genus Stenotrophomonas; species Stenotrophomonas maltophilia group sp. Smal12. The sequence goes on from NZ_JBAWUK010000005.1 coordinate 74,482, forward strand.
TGACGCGCGCCGGTCTCGATCACCATCTGCAGCAGCCGCAGCACGGCCGGGTGCAACGGTGAATACAACTCGCCCAGCGCCTCGTTGTTGCGGTCGGCAGCCAGCAGGTACTGCACCAGATCGTTGGTGCCGATCGACAGGAAATCGACCAGGTCGATGAAGCTCTCCAGCGCCAGCGCAGCGGCGGGGACTTCGATCATCGCGCCCAGCGGTACATGGTCGGACACCATGTGGCCTTCGCCGCGCAGCTGTTCGGTCAGTTTGAGCATGCGCCGGCGCACGGCCAGCAGCTCCTCGCGGGTGCTGACCATCGGCACCAGCACGCGCAGCTTGCCGTACGCAGACGCGCGCAGGATCGCGCGCAGCTGGGTGTCGGCCACCTTCGGCCGTGCCAGCGACAGGCGCACTCCGCGCAGGCCGAGTGCAGGGTTCTCTTCGTTGCTCAGGGTCAGGCCGGTACGGTCGGCCTTGTCCGCGCCCAGGTCCAGCGTGCGTATGGTGACCGGGCGCCCGCTCATGCCCAGCGCGGCATCGCGGTAGGTCTGGAACTGCTCTTCTTCGTCCGGCAGCTCATTGCGCTGCAGGAACAGGAATTCGGTGCGGTACAGGCCGAGCCCCTGCGCGCCCAGTGCATGTGCCTGGGTCACGTCTTCCAGTGATTCGGCATTGGCCAGCAGGGCAATGTCGACCTGGTCGCGGGTACGACTGGGCTTGCTGCGCAGGCGGCCGAGCTCGCGCTGCTCGCGCGCGTGCTCCTTCAGCCGGACGCGGTAGTCCCGCAGGTTGTCGGCCTGCGGGTTGACGGTGATGCTGCCGTCGGCGCCATCGATGATCAGCACATCGCCATCGGCGATGCGGCTGAGCAGCTGCGGCACGTTGACGATCAGGGGCAGGTGCAGGCTGCGCGCCAGGATCGCGCTGTGCGACAGGGCGCTGCCGGCGGCCGTGACGATGCCGACCACGCCCTGTGCCTGCAGCTGCGCCAGCTCGGAGGGCGCGATGTTGTCGCAGACCAGGATCTCGCCGGCCAGGCCTTTCACCGCCGACGGCCGTTCGGGTTGCAGGAAGGCGTGGATGCGCCCGATCACATGGTCGAGATCGTCCATGCGGCTCTTCAGATAGGCATCGTCCATGCCATCGAAGACCTTGGCCAGGCGGTCGCGCTGCAGGCGCAAGGCATAGCCGGCGCTGTACGGGCCGCTGCGGATCAGCTCGTCCAGGCCGTGCAGCAGCTCGGGGTCGTCCAGCAGCAGCGCGTGCAGGTCGAGGAACTCGCCCACTTCCTGGTTCAGGGCGCCATGCAGGCGCTGGCGCAGCTCGTGCATTTCCGTACGCGCGGCATCCAGCGCCCGGTGCAGGCGCGCCAGTTCGGCCTCGACCTGGTGGGCGGCCACGCGCTGCTCGGCCACCTCCAGCGCATGCGGGAGCCGCACGCGTGCCCGGCCCATCGCCGTTCCGCGCGCGGCGCCGTGGCCGGCCAGCAGCTGTACCGGCCGTTGGCCGGAAGGGACCTGGCTGGCGCGTGCGCGCGGCACGCTCAGCTGTCCTCGTCGAAGCGGCGTTCGAACAGGCCGACCACCGCTTCCATCGCGGCGGCTTCGTCCTCGCCGTTGATGCGCACGGTGACCGGGGTGCCCTGGCCGGCGGCCAGCAGCATCACGCCCATGATGCTCTTGGCGTTGATCTCACGGCCCTTGGCGGCCATGGTCACGTTGCAGCGGAATGGTGCCAGGGTCTGCACCAGCTTGGCGGTGGCCCGGGCATGCAGGCCCAGGCGGTTGCTGACGGTGAGTTCTCGTTCAAGCATCGTCGACTATCGCTCCATTGCGGGTACCCGCCGCGGCTGTGGCGGGCAGTTGATCCAGTCCCTGTTCCGGATAATTCATCACCCGCAGCAACATCGGCAGGCTCAGCGCCGATACCCGGCGAACCGGGGTCCCCAGCCGGGCCAGCTGCCCGGCAAGGTTGGCGGGGCTGGCGCCGTACAGGTCGGTCAGGATCAGCACGCCGTCACCTCCATCGACCCGCCGCAAAGCGGCCGAGGCGAGCGGGAGCAGGGCGTCCAGGTCTGCGTCGAACGGTACTTCGAAAGCTTCGGTTTTCAGCGGCAACTGCCGCAGGAGCCGGGTCGCCACGTCAAGCAGGGCGGTCCCGACCCCGGGATGTGTTACGAGGAGAATGCCACAGGTCATTACTGCACGTTAACAGGTCAAGGTGAATCGGCGATAGCAGCAGATGAGGGGTACTGTGTCCCGTATTCAGTGTTGCTCGGGTCGGGGCCCTTTTTCATTGAAAAAGGGATCCGACCCCATGCGTTTTTCGATGCCTGGCAGCGATTCATCCACGCATGGCGTGGATCTACCGTGTCGACCAAGGTCGACACCTACCCACACCGCCCTGCCATCCCACGGAATGCCGCTTTTGCTGTTGCTGTTGCTGTTGCCGGCCAGCGGCCGGCACTACCAACGGGTGCCGGGCGCAGCCCGGCCGACCACCCTCAATCCTGTTCGCGGTGGTAGGTGGCCACGTCCTGCCAGCCCATCTCGCGGGCGTGCCGGGCCATGCGCTCGGCCAGGAACACCGAGCGGTGCTTGCCGCCGGTGCAGCCGAACGCCACGGTCACGTAGCTGCGGGTGCCATCCCCCAGTTTCGGCAGCCAGGTATCCAGGAAATCCATCAGCTGGGCCAGGTAACGCTGCACGTCGGGCTGCGCTTCCAGATAGTCGCGCACGCCCGGCTCGCGGCCGCTCAGCGCGCGCAGGTCCGGGTCCCAGTGTGGATTGGGCAGCACCCGCGCATCGAACACGAAGTCCGCCTCGGCCGGTACGCCGCGCTTGTAGGCGAATGATTCGAACAGCAGCGACAGGCCGGTGGCATGGTCCATCGCGAACTCGGTGATGATCCGCCGCCGCAGCTGGTGCACGTTGAGGGTACTGGTATCGATCACCGCATCGACCTCGCGGCGCAACGGTGCGGTCAGCTCGCGCTCGCGGGCGATCGCTTCGGGCAGCGACAGGCCCAGCTGGCTCAGCGGATGGCGACGGCGGGTGTCGGCGTAGCGCTTGAGCACCGTTTCGTCGCTGGCCTCGAAGAACAGTACCTTCACTTCCACGCCGGCGTCGGTGGCCAGCTGCCGCCAGTCGCCCAGCTGGCTCAGGTCGGCCTGGCCGCGGACATCGATGCCTACGGCCAGGCGGCGCGGTGCGCTGCCGTCGTGGTTGGCCAGCAGGCTGCGCACGAAGTCCGGCAGCAGGTGGATCGGCAGGTTGTCCGAGCAGTAGTAGTCCTGGTCCTCGAAGGTCTTCAGGGCGACGGATTTACCCGAGCCGGACAGGCCGCTGACGATGATCAGGGTCGGGGCGGTGGGGATTGCGGTGCTCATGGACAGGCTCTTCGAGGGGCAGGAGGATCAGGGTGTTCGCCGTTCCAGCAGGTTGCTGTGGCGGGCGATGAACATGGCCGCCGGATCAATGCCCTTGGTGCGCAGGATGTGCAGGCGGGTGGCGGCTTCGGTGAGCACGGCCAGGTTGCGGCCAGGCATCACCGGCAGGGTGATCAGCGGAACGTCCAGGTCCAGCACATGGCGGGTGCCCGAGTCGCCGGTCAGACGCTCGTAGCCATGCGGGGTGGGTTCGGTCATCGGCTTGGTCAGGTGGACGATCAGCCGAAGGTACTTGTTCTTCTTTACAGCCGTGTCGCCGAACATCTCGCGCACGTTCAGCACGCCCAGGCCGCGCACTTCCAGCAGGTCCTGCAGCAGTTCGGGGCAGGTGCCGTCGAGTACATCCGGGGCGATCTGGGTGAACTCGGGGGCGTCGTCGGCGACCAGGCGGTGACCACGGCTGAGCAGCTCCAGTGCCAGTTCGCTCTTGCCCGACCCGGCCTCGCCGGTGATCAGCACGCCAATGGAATAGATCTCCATGAACACGCCGTGCAGGATCACCCTCGGTGCGAGCGTGCGCGCCAGGTGGTAGGACAGGTGGTTGAGCAGTTCGTGGCCGCGCTTGGGCGACAGCCACAGCGGCGTGCCGGATTCATCGGCGGCGGCGCGCAGGTCTTCCGGGCAGGCCTGGTTGCGGGTCAGCACCAGCGCAAGCGGGTGCGACTGCATGATCTTTTCGATGGTCTCCCAGCGCTGGCGCGGTTCCAGCGCATCCAGCCAGGACAGTTCCTCGGTGCCCAGGATCTGCACCTTGTTGGGATAGATGGCGTTGAGGTAGCCGGCCAGCGAGGGACGCCGCGAGACGGTATTGCCGGCCTCCAGCTCGCGCTTCTCACCGGATTTGCCGGCGGCCCAGCGCAGCCCCAGCCGCTCGCGCTGCTGTTCGAACAGTTCACGGGCGGTGATGCTGGTATTCATGCGGCGCTCGCAGGTGGGGTCATGTCCAGCGCCTCGCGCAGGGCCCGGGCATCGCCGGCCTCACGCAGGGCCTGGCGGATATCCGGCGCGGAAAACAGCTCGGCCAGCTCGGACAGCAGCATCAGGTGCTGGTGGGTATAGTGGGCCGGGACGGCCATCGCGAACACCAGGTCCACCGGCTCATCGCCGCCGAAGTCGACCGGGCTCGCCAGACGCAGCAGGGCGCCACGGGGGCGGTCCAGGGTCGGCGCGCGGCCGTGGGGGATGGCGATACCGTGGCCGATCGCGGTGCTGCCCAGGGCTTCGCGCTGGCACAGGTTCAGATAGATCTGTTCGGCATTGGCCTGGCGGCAGGCCAGCAACCCGGCGGCGGCCTGCAGGACGCTGTCGCGGTCGGTGGCCGCGCAGAGCTGGGTCTGCACGGCCGCCAGGAGGTCAGTCAGGGGCATGTCTGCGGGGAACGGTGGCGATCAGCCACCATTGTCACCCACCGGCAGCGGTGCGTGCTGCTGTTTTTTCTCCTTGTGCTTGATGACCAGGCGGTCAAGCTTGTCCGCAAGCAGGTCGATCGCGGCATACATGGTCTGGCCGCCGGCCTCGGCGTGCAGGGTCTGCCCCGGGATGTTGAGGCTGGCGTCGACGTGGTGTTCGGTCTTCTGCAGCTTGAGGGTCACCCGCGCTTCGCAGTGCTGGTCGAAGTGTTTTCCGATCCGGGCCAGCTTCTCCTCCACATAGGACTGCAGGGCCGGGGTGACTTCGACGTCTTTGCCAAACGTTTCGATGCGCATCGGGTTTCTCCTGTGTTCGGATGTGCCAATGAACCTCTCCGCCGGGCGCGGCGGTGCGTCAAGCGATTCTGACCCTTTCGTGCGAGGCGGAGATGTTCATGGCTTCACGATACTTCGCCACGGTGCGTCGCGCTACTGGAATTCCCGACGATTTGAGCAGGTCAGCCAGCTTGGCGTCAGAAAGCGGCTTGCGCGGGTTTTCGTCGTCGATCAGGCGCCGGATCATCGCCTGGATGGCGGTGCTGGACGCCTCGCCACCGCCTTCGGTATCGATGCCCGAGGCGAAGAAGGCACGCAGCGGCAACGTGCCGCGCGGTGTGCGCACATGCTTGCGGGCGATCGCGCGCGACACCGTCGACTCGTGCAGGCCCAGTTCGGCGGCGATCTCGCGCAGGGTCAGCGGACGCAGCGCCTGTTCGCCGAACTCGAGGAAACCGGCCTGCTGCAGGATCAGGCTGCGCACCACCCGCAGCAGGGTTTCACCGCGCTGCTGCAGGCCCTTCAGCAGCCAGCGCGCCTCCTGCAGCTGGCCACGCAGGTAGCCGGCGTCGGCCTCGCCACAGCGGCGGATCAGCTGTTCGTAGCCACGGTGGATCACCACCTTCGGCCCGGCATGGGCGGCCAGCGCCGCGCGCCAGATGCCGTTCTGCCGCCACACCACCACGTCGGGCACCACGTAGGTATCCTGCGAAAGCGGCGCGATCTGGGTCCCCGGACGCGGGTCCAGCGAGCGCAGCAGGGCGACCGCTGTCTCGACCTCGTCCAGCGGCTGTTTCAGTTCATGGGCCAGACCGGCGACGCCACTGCGTGGCAGTCGTTCCAGCGGGCCTGCGGCAATCTGCCGCGCCAGCGCCAGGCCCGCGGTGTCGCCAGGCAACAGATCCAGCTGCAGCTGCAGGCATTCGCCGAGCGTGCGCGCGGCAACGCCGACCGGGTCGAAGCGCTGGATGCGATGCAGCACCGCAAGGATTTCATCCTCATCGGCATGAACCGACGGCAGCAGGGTTTCGGCGATGGTGGCCAGCGGTTCGCGCAGGTAACCGTCGTCGTCCAACGCATCGATCAGCGCAGCGCCGATGCTGCGGTCGTGCATGGAAAGATGCGACAGGTGCAGCTGCCACAGCAGGTGGTCGGCCAGCGTCTCGGTTTCGGCCACGCGCTCGGCGGCGCTGCCGGCGTCATCATCATCGTCGAAGCTGCCGCCACTGCCGGCAGCGCTCCAGTCGAGCTCGGCCGGTGCCCAGTCGTCGCCATTGTCGGTGCGTTCGGCCGGCGTGTCGGCGTCCGTGTTGTCGCCGCCTTCATTGGCGGCACTGCTGTCGTTGCTGTCGGCCCAGTCCAGCAGCGGATTGCTTTCCACGGCCTGGGCAATTTCAAGCTCCAGCTCGGTCGTGGACATCTGCAGCAGCTTGATCGCCTGCTGCAGCTGGGGGGTGAGCACCAGCTGCTGTCCCAACGATGTCTGCAGCCGAGTCTTCATGCCTGTGCCGAATGGAAGGAAAGGGACCCAGCACCTGCGGTCACAGCTTGAAGGAATCCCCAAGGTAGACGCGACGTACGTCAGCGTTGTCCAGGATCGCCTCCGGCGAGCCCTGGGCCAGCACGGTACCCTCGGCGAGGATATACGCGCGGTCGCAGATTCCCAAGGTCTCGCGCACGTTGTGGTCGGTGATCAGCACGCCGATGCCACGCTGCTTGAGATGGGTGACGATGCGCTGGATTTCGCCCACCGAGATCGGGTCGACACCGGCAAACGGTTCGTCGAGCAGGATCAGGCGCGGCTGCGCGGCCAGTGCGCGGGCGATCTCGCAGCGACGACGTTCGCCACCGGACAGGCTGGCACCGAGCTGGTCGGCGACATGGCCCAGCTGCAGCTCGTCGAGCAGGCTGTTCAATTCGCGCTCGCGGCCGGCCGAATCCAGGTCTTCGCGCAGTTCAAGCACCAGGCGGAGGTTGTCGGCCACGGTCAGCTTGCGGAACACCGACGGCTCCTGCGGCAGGTAGCCCACGCCCTGCTTGGCACGGGTGTACATCGGGTCGCTGGTGATGTCCTTGCCGTCGAGCACGATGCTGCCTGCATCGGCGGCGACCAGGCCGACGATCATGTAGAAGCAGGTGGTCTTGCCGGCACCGTTGGGGCCGAGCAGGCCGACCACTTCACCGGCGTCGAGGGTCAGCCCGAAGTCCTTGACGACTTCGCGCTGCTTGTAGCGCTTGCGCAGGCCCTTGGCGACGAGCATTACTTCTTGCTCCCCGCCGGCTTGGCCGGCGTGCTGGCCGGAGCCGCCGCCTTGGGTGCGGCGGCCGGCTGTGCCGCCGCGTTCTTGTTCTTCGGCGGAATGACAGTGCGCACGCGGCTGCCATCGCCACCGGAGTTCATCTCCCCGGTGCGGGTGTTGTAGACCATGCGCTGGCCGGCATTGGTGCCGCGCGCGCTGGTGACCTTGTAGCTGCCGGTCAGGGTGATGATCTCGGTCTTGATGTCGTAGTCGATGCGATCAGCCACCGCGTCCATCCAGGTGCCGTCGTCGAGCTGCTGCTTCATCGTGGCCTGCTTGCCGGTGAATACCGCACGCACGGCCTCGCCGTCCTTGAGGTAGATCTCCGCTTCGGACGCGCGGATGTCCAGCGTGCCCTGGGTAACGGTTACGCCCTGCGAGAGCACGGTCTTGCCATCGCCGGTGAGCACGCCCGACTGAGCGCCCGAGTCGATGGTCATGTTCTCGTTGCGGTCGGTGGACTTGGCAAAGCCAACGCTGGGAACAAGGAGACCGAGCGCGAGTACGGCTGCAAAGGGAATCTTCATCGGGGTCCGTTCTACCGGTGGGGCCGTCCGGGAAACCGGCGGCGGGTGGGTGGGCCGCCTTCCTTGCGCCGGTCCGGGGACGTCGCAGGAGGGTGGCGGAATCAGCGTCGGGGCGTGTATCGGCCCTTGGACTGGCTGAGGAAATGATACGTGTTGTTCTTCGAATCCACCTCGAAGCCCACGCCGGACTGTTCCATGCCGGGACGGGTCATGGTGACCCGCGCATCGGTGCGGGCACGGTTCTCCTTCGGGAACACGTCCAGGTGGTCGGTGCGGAACGTGGTCGGCACCACGCCCGGATCGGCCGGACTGTCGCCAGCGACATTGCCGCGCAGCTTCATCTCGTCGCCCTTGGCGCTGAGCCAGCCGGTCTCGGCGCGCAGGGTCCAGTGCTTGCCATCCTTGTCCGGCATCTCGAACAGTGGGGTGGCGATGTTGATGGTCTGGTCGCCGCGCTGCCGTTCCAGCCGCGGTGCGCGCAGGGTGGTCGATTCCTTGCCCTGCTCATCCAGTGCGACGATCTGGAAGTCGTGCAGGATGTAGTCCACGCCGGCGTCCTGGCCGGCAGTGGCCGGGCCCTTGTCACGGTTGCGCAGGGCGGCCCAGCTGCTGAGCAGGGCCGCCAGCAGCAGGCCGATGCCGAGCACGGTGCGCCAGTTCAGGGTGGGCAGGTTCATGCGCCGAACCTCGCCAGGACCGCGTCCACATGGCCTTGGGCGGCCAGCAGGATGTCGCACAGTTCACGGGCGGCGCCACGTCCGCCATCGGCGCGGGTCTGCCAGTGCACGCGCTCGGCGATCCACGGGTGGGCGTTGGCTGGCGCCACCGCCAGGCCGACCGCGCCCAGCGGCGCCAGGTCCGGCAGGTCGTCGCCCATGAAGGCCACCTGCTCCAGGCCGATGCCATGCTGCGCACACAGCGCCTGCACGCTGGCCAGCTTGTCGCCCACGGCGATCTGGGTGTCGATGCCGAGGTCGGCGCCGCGCTTGAGCGCGGACTGGCTGTTGCGCGCGGTGATCAGCACGGGATGGATGCCGTGCTGCTGCAGCAGTTTCAGGCCCAGACCGTCCTGCACGAAGTACGCCTTGCTCTCGTTGCCGTCCTTGTCGTAGTACAGCCGACCGTCGGTGAGGGTACCGTCCACGTCGAAGCAGGCCAGGCGGACGCGGGCCGCAGCGGCATGCAGGTGGGCGGGGAACGCGGGCAGCGGGGACCAGGGCATCAGGCGATCAGGCTCGGTGGGGGCGTGTGGGGCATTACAGACTGAATGGGGTCTACGGACTGTCGGTTAAACCACCCGGGCCCGCAACAGGTCATGAATGTTCAGGGCGCCGACCGCACGGCCCTGGCCATCGACCACGATCAGGCCGTTGATTTTCTGGGTCTCCATCTGCCGCGCGGCCTCTACGGCCAGCTGGTCGGCACCGATGGTGCGCGGGTTGCGGGTCATCACATCGGCGATCTTCGCGGTGCGCACGTCCAGCGCGCTGTCCAGCGCCCGGCGCAGGTCGCCGTCGGTGAACAGGCCGATCAGCACGCCATCGGCGTCGACCACGGCGGTCATGCCGAGCCGCTTGCGGCTCATTTCCACCAGCGCCTCGCTGAGGCTGGCATCGGCGCTCACGCTGGGCAGGTCCTCGCCGGTATGCATGACATCGGTGATGTGCAGCAGCAGGCGACGGCCGAGGCTGCCGGCCGGGTGCGAGCGGGCGAAGTCGTCGGCGGTGAAGCCGCGTGCGTCAAGCAGGGCCACGGCCAGCGCATCGCCCATCGCCAGCGAGGCGGTGGTGCTGGAGGTCGGCGCCAGCGCCAGCGGGCAGGCCTCGGCCGGCACGCTTACATCCAGGTGGATGTCGGCGGCGGTGGCCAGGCTCGACTGCGGGCGGCCGGTCATGGAAATCAGCACGTTGCCCTGGCGCTTGAGCACCGGCAGCAGCATCAGCACCTCATCGGACTCGCCCGAATAGGACAGGGCCAGCACCACGTCGGCTTCGGTGATCATGCCCAGGTCGCCGTGGCCGGCTTCGCCGGGATGCACGTAGAACGCCGGTGTGCCGGTGGAGGCCAGGGTGGCGGCGATCTTGCGGGCAATGTGGCCGGACTTGCCCATGCCGGTGGCGACCACCCGGCCGCGGCTGGCCAGGATCGCCTCGCAGGCCTGCTGGAAGGCCTCGCCAAGGCGGTCGGCGACGGCATCCAGCGCCTGCCGCTCGATCTCGAACACGCGGCGGCCACTGGCGACCAGGCCGGCAGGGTCGACGGAACGGGGGGGCAACAGGGATTCGGCCATGCGGATGCCACGCAGCGGAAGTAGAATGGAGGCACATTTTATTAGGAAAGCCCGTTGGACGCCGACACCATCCGCAATCTGATCGAAACCGGCCTGCCTGGCGCCCGCGCCGATGTGCAGGGCGACGATGGCGTGCATTTCGAAGCGACCGTGGTCTGCGAGGCCTTCGCCGGCAAGATGCCGCTGGCCCGCCACCGCATGGTCTATGCCACGCTGGGCGACCTGATGGGCGGCGCGATCCACGCGCTGGCACTGAAAACCGTGACCCCGGCCGAAGCCGGCTGAACCGCAGAAGATCCCGAATACATGGCCAAGATCGTTGTGACCGGCGGCGCTGCGCTGCACGGTGAAGTGAGCATCTCCGGCGCCAAGAACGCCGTCCTCCCCATCCTCTGCGCGACCCTGCTGGCCGATGAGCCGGTGGAGATCACCAACGTGCCGCACCTGCACGACGTGGTCACCACGGTGAAGCTGCTGGGCGAGCTGGGTGCCAAGGTCACCATCGACCAGGGCACGCTGTCGCGTGGCAGTGCGATCGTGGTCGACCCGCGTTCGGTCAACCAGCACGTTGCGCCGTACGAGCTGGTCAAGACCATGCGCGCCTCGATCCTGGTGCTGGGCCCGCTGCTGGCCCGCTTCGGCGCGGCCGAAGTGTCGCTGCCCGGCGGCTGCGCGATCGGTTCGCGTCCGGTCGACCAGCACATCAAGGGCCTGCAGGCGCTGGGTGCCGAGATCGTGGTCGAGAACGGCTTCATCAAGGCCAGCGCCAAGCGCCTGAAGGGCGGCCATTTCACCTTCGACATGGTCAGCGTCACCGGCACCGAGAACGTGCTGATGGGCGCGGTGCTGGCCGAAGGTACCACCATCCTCGACAACTGCGCGATGGAACCGGAAGTGACCGATCTGGCGCATTGCCTGATCGCGCTGGGCGCGAAGATCGAAGGCCTGGGCACTGCCCGCCTGGTCATCGAAGGCGTCGAGCGCCTGTCCGGCGGCCGCCACGAAGTGCTGCCCGACCGCATCGAAACCGGTACCTTCCTGGTCGCTGCGGCGATGACCGGCGGCAAGGTTACGGTCAACCGTGCGCGCCCGAACACCATGGACGCGGTGCTGTCCAAGCTGGTCGAGGCCGGCGCGAAGATCGAGACCACCGAAGACACCATCACCCTGGACATGCAGGGCAAGCGGCCGAAGGCGGTCAACCTGACCACCGCGCCGTACCCGGCGTTCCCGACCGACATGCAGGCGCAGTTCATGGCACTCAACTGCGTGGCCGACGGTGTGGGCGTGATCAACGAAACGATCTTCGAGAACCGTTTCATGCACGTCAATGAACTGCTGCGCCTGGGCGCGGACATCCAGGTTGAAGGCCACACCGCCATCGTGCGTGGCAGCGAGCACCTGAGTGGCGCACCGGTAATGGCCACCGACCTGCGTGCGTCGGCGTCGCTGATCCTGGCCGGCCTGATGGCCAGCGGCGAGACCACCATCGACCGCATCTACCACCTTGATCGTGGCTACGAGAACATCGAAGAGAAGCTGTCTTCGCTCGGTGCCACCATCCGGCGCGTGCCATGATCCTGCGCGGCAAGTTCAGCCCGCGCCGCAAGGCGCTGCTGGCTCTGGTGCTGATCGTGCTGGCGTGGCTGGGCTATGCCTGGTACGCCAACATCGCCATCACCCAGGGCATCGAGCAGAAGGACATGGACTGGAATGGCGACGGCACGGTCTCGCGTGACGAGATCATCGAATCGTTCTACGCGGTCGCGGTGAACGACAGCCAGGACGGCAACCGCCATTGCCGTACCTTCGTCTGGCGCAGCACCGGCGAACAGATCCGCGTGGACTGCCGCACCGAGTTCAAGCCGGCCGCGGCCGAGGAAAAGAAGTAAGAACAACGCCCGCGAGAGCGGGCGTTTTTCCCGGGGCGTCCATCCACGCATGGCGTGGATCTACTTCAGGTTTCCAGTAGATCCACGCCATGCGTGGATGACGTGGATCTCCGGTCAGTTCATCGCCTTGATGGTCAGGTCCAGCGCATCGCGGCCGCTCTCACGCTGCAGCATGCGCGCCGGCACCGGGAATTCCGGCACGATCCAGGCGATCAGCTCCTTGTTGCCGTCGGCACGCGAGACCTTGGTGGCCTCGTAGCTCTTGCCGCCCACGGTGATCGATTCCTTGCCGATCACGCGGTAGGTCATGTTCTTGATGCGGCCTTCGTCGACCATGCGATAGGTCAGCGGCTTGCCGGCGGCCAGGTCGCGGGCGATCGCCAGATTGATCAGCAGCGCATCCATGTCGCCCGTCTTCAACGCGATGGGGCCCGCACGGTCCGGCTTGATGTCGCCGGTCCAGGTGGCCTGGTTGCTGGTCCAGTTGTAGTTGGCCTGCACATTGCGCTTCTTCACCAGCAGTGCCGAACGGTCCTGGCTGCTGAGCGGGCGCAGCTGGCCACGCACCTCTTCGAACACGGTGCTCTGGCTCAGGTCGGCCAGCTGGTTCTTCACCTGCAGCGTGTAGCGCCACTTGTTGGCTCCCTCGCTGCTCAGCGTCATGCTGCCATTGGCCTGCATGCCCATGTAGCTGGCCAGGTAATCGGCCTTGAATGGCTGCAGGGCCATGGCCGGCAGGCTGGCCACCGACAGTGCGGCTGCAGCGATCCAGGTGAGGGGGCGGGTCAGGGTGCTCATGCTCAGACTCCTTGGTACTCGATCAGGCGCAGATCGACGCGGTCTTCGCCGTCTTCGCGTTGCAGGATGCGCACCGGGGTGGGGACACCGTTGGCGATCCAGAGGATGGTTTCGTTGTTGCCGCCGTTGGTCCGGTAGACCCGCAGCGCGTTGTAGGACAGGTCGCCGACCTCGACATTCTCGGTCTGCGGCGCGGCCTGGTAGTCGTGCTGGCGGACCTTGCCCATGTCCACGTAGCGATAGTGCATGGTGGCGCCCGGGCGGGCATCACGCATGATCGCCAGATTGATCAGCAGCGCGCTCTGGTCGCCCGGCTGCAGCGCGATCGGTTGCGCACGTTCCTTCTTGACGTCGCCGCTCCACTGCGCGGTGCCGGCCTGCCAGTTGTACGTGCCGACCGCTTTCTTGCCCAGGAACAGGCCCTTGCGCACCGTGCTCTGGCTGAGCGGCGCATAGACGCCGCTGCGCTCTTCGAACACCGTGCTCTGCTCGATGTTCAGGCCCAGCACGCTGGCGAAGCCGCGGCGGCCGACCACCTGCATGTCCACCCGCCACTGGTTGCCGCCGGTGTGGGTGACCTGCATGCTGGCGTCGCCGGCCTCCTTGCCTTTGTAGAAGGCCTGGTAGGTCGCGGTGAACGGCTGCAGCGGCGGCGGCTCCCAGGCCAGCGCCGGCGGCATCGGCACGGCCGGTTCCGCAGGCGGTTGGACTGCAGGCGCCGGCTGCGCAGGGGCCGCAGGCGCTTGCATCTGGCCCCAACCCACGCCGGGAAGCACGACAAGCGACAGCAGCAATGAAGTGGACAGCAGGGTCGTGGTCTTCATGGAGGACAGGAGCTGCAGGAGGGGGGCAGGATGCCAGCCCCGCAGTCAGCGGGGCGTGTGCGTGGGCGTTACCGGTTCAGGTTCCCGGCGGAATCTAGGGCCAGTGGGCTAAACAGGGGGTGACCGTCCAGGTGCGGCTGCCCCTCCCGTTCAGTCAGGCGGCCGGCGCACAGCAGCTGGAGGGTGGCGATCAGCAGGGGGTGCTCCACCTCCAGCACGCGCGCGGCCAGGCTGTCGGCGTCATCGCCGGGCATCACCGGCACCCGCGCCTGGGCCAGCACGGCGCCGGCATCCAGTTCGGGAACGACCAGATGCACGCTGGCCCCGTGCTCGGTATCGCCGGCGTCCAAAGCCCGCGCATGCGTATCCAGCCCTTTGTGCAGTGGCAGCAGGGAGGGGTGGATGTTGACCAGGCGGCCATTGAAGCGCTGCACGAAGGCTGCGCCGAGAATGCGCATGTAGCCGGCGCAGACGATCCAGTCCGGCGCGACCGCGGCCAGTGCATCGCCCAGGGCCTGCTCGTAGGCGGCGCGGTCGTCGAATTCCTTCGGCGCATGTGCCCAGCGCAGGCGTGCACCGACCCGTTGCAGCGCGGCGGCGGCTGGGCGGTCGGAGAACACGCCGACGATCTCGGCGGGCAGGCGGCCCGCTGCGATGGCATCGAGGATGGCCTGCAGGTTGCTGCCGCGGCCGGAGGCGAGCACGGCAATGCGGGTGGGCGTGGTCATTGCCGGGCACTCCGGCGGATCAACGGCCAGCTCAGCAGGCTGCCCACGGTCGCCAGCAGCATGTCGGCGTGCGCGTCCCACATGTCGCCCTGCTGCCCGTTGTAGGCCTCGGCGGCGTCGGGCGAAAGGGCCAGTGCGATGGCCCACTCGAACCACTCGTAGACCAGGCTGGCGCACATCACTGCCATCACCGCCAGGGTGAAAGCCTGGCCGCGGCGCAGCGCCGGCCAGGCATGGCGTGCCAGCTGCAGCAGCGCAGGCGTGAAGCAGACGCCGAACAGGAAGTGGATAAGCCGGTCGAAATGATTACGCTGCCAGCCAAACGCCACATTCGGCGACCAGCCGGTCAGCGTCTGCGCCCATGCGTCGTAGGGCACGTTCGAGTACAGCCAGCGCGCAGCCACGCAGTGCAGTGCAATGAAGCCGCAGATCGCGATGAAGGCACCGTTGCCCAGCCAGCCACCCCGGCGGTCGACCCATAGCAGTGCGGCCAGCCCGATCACGGTCAGGGTGCTGTGCAGGGCCTGCTCGGTGGGCCACAGCGGGTGGATCCAGCTGATCGCGAACACCGCCAGCACGGCGGCGAAGGCCAGCTTCTTGGGGCCCGTGAAACGGGAAGCGGCAGGCGAGGCGGTCGTGGAGAGGGCAGGCGCGGACATGGGGAGTCGATCAGGGGAGGGGGGCGTCTGCCGGCAAGCTCAGACGCTGAGATGGTCGCCACGGTCGAACAGTGCGGCCATGTCAGGCTTGGACAGGAACACCCAGGCATAGGCGGTCAGGGCCATGCCCAGCGGGCCAGCCAGTACCGCCAGCCAGGCCGCGCGCTGGCACCAGGCCAGCCCGGTGCGGCGCGACAGCAGGCGTGCGGTGTGCAGCTGCACGACGCCAAGCGCGGCAGCCAGCAGCGAAATGACCCCGTACACCGTGGCCAGTACCGCGCCATCGGCCAGCCCGCGTGAGCTGGCGACCAGGCCGATGAAACCGAGGAACGCCAGCGCGGCCATCCAGTGGAAAACAGCCAGCGCGTAGAACAGCACCTTCAGCGTCTGCAGGTGGCTGGCCAGCTGCAGCTGCGCCAGGGTCTGCTGCGGCAGCGGCGGTGGTGCGCCGGGTGTCGTCATGTCGTTGCACCCCTTGCATCGAAGGCGGCCTTGACCTGCGGGCGCAGCAGCGTAACCAGGGTGAATACCCCCAGAACGGTGCCCAGCGGCGCGCACAGGCAGAGCAGGCCGGCCACGATCAGGCACAGCAGGTGGCGACGACGCTGGGCCAGGCAGCGTCCGGCCTGGATGACGAATGCGGCCATGCCCAGGCCACCGGCGACGAACACGGTCCCCAGCACCGTGAACACCCAGCCGAACAGGCGCTGTTCGGCCGGCGACGAGGGCTGGCCCCCGGAGTTCATCGGCAGATGGCCGCTCAGCGCACTGATGCCGAGCACGATGTACAGAATGAAAAACAGCGAGAGCAGCGCGATCAGGCCGCCGAACACGTAGTGCGCGATGGACAGCGCGCGCAGGTGGTCAGCGTCCTGCCTGCTGAAGACCGGCACGGCCGCCAACGGCGGCGGTACCGGGGTGGGTGCCAGGGGGGGCGTTGCGTCCATGCGGGCTCCTCGGGGTCGGGTTCAGCCGATGCGGACGCGCTCGGCGCCTTCGGCGGTGACCACCTGGCCGATGGTCCAGTGCTCCAGGCCCTGCGCCTTGACCGCCTCGGACACCGCAGCCACCTGGTCCGGCGCGACGATCAGCACGAAGCCGATGCCGCAGTTGAAAGTGCGCCACATCTCGCTGTCGGCCACCGCGCCTTGCTTCTGCAGCCACTGGAATACCGGCGGCAGGGTCCAGGACGAGGCCTGGATGTCCAGGCCGAGGCCGTCGGGCACCACGCGGATGATGTTCTCGGTCAGGCCGCCACCGGTGATGTGGGCCATGCCGTGGATGGCGTCGCCGTGCGACTTCAGCAGCGACAGGATCGGCTTCACGTACAGGCGGGTCGGTGCCATCAGCGCATCGACCAGCTTCACGCCACCTTCCAGTTCCAGGTCGGCCGGGCGGCCGGCGCGGTCGTAGATGCGGCGCACCAGCGAGTAGCCATTGGAATGCGGGCCGGACGAGGCGATGCCGATCAGCACGTCGCCGGCGGCCACGCTGGCGCCGTCCTTCAGCTCGCTCTTCTCGACCGCAGCGACCGTGAAGCCGGCCAGGTCGTACTCGCCCGGGGCGTACATGTCGGGCATTTCAGCGGTTTCACCGCCGATCAGCGCGCAGCCGGCCTCGGTGCAGCCGTTGGCGATGCCGCCCACCACCGCTGCGGCGGTGTCGATGTCCAGCTTGCCGGTGGCGAAGTAGTCCAGGAAGAACAGCGGCTCAGCGCCCTGCACCAGCACGTCGTTCACGCACATCGCGACCAGGTCGATGCCGATCGTATCGTGGCGGTTCAGCTGGTGGGCCAGCTTCAGCTTGGTGCCCACGCCGTCGGTACCCGACACCAGCACCGGCTCGCGGTATTTGTTGGACAGGTCGAACAGGGCGCCGAAGCCGCCCAGGCCGCCCATCACTTCCGGGCGGAAGCTGCGCTTGACCAGGGGCTTGATCCGCTCGACCAGCGCGTTGCCGGCGTCGATGTCGACACCCGCGTCACGGTAGGTGAGGGGGGAGGGGGCGGAAGACGGGGTGTTGGTCACGGGCGTCGGCGCTGGCAGGGGTTGAACGAGCGATTTTAACAGGCCGCATTGGCGCAAAGGCCGTATTCGGGCAACAATTCCCCCGGATTCGTCGAGCCAATGGATGTCCTGATGCGCCGCAGCCTGATTCTGACCCTGCTCCTTGCACTGAGCCTGCCGGTGGCCACGATGGCCCAGAGCGGCCTGCGCACCGAGGGAGATGTTGCCACCGCCTCGGGTGCGTACGAGGCCGAAGTGCCCGTCAACAGCCAGGCCGAAGCCGATCGCAACGGCGCCCTGGCCCGTGCCCTGAGCGTGGTGCTGGGCAAACTGTCGGGCGACCGCAACGTGATGTCCCGCCCCGGCGTGGTGCAGGCGCTGCGCAACGCCAAGGACTACGTGGCCAGCTACGACTACAAGCAGGACCAGAGCGTGGGCGTCAGCGGCGCGCCGAGCTTCAGGACCCTGCTGGTGGCCCGCTTCCGCGAGGATGACGTTGACTCGCTGGTCTCGGCGCTGGGTCTGCCGCTGTGGCCGCAGCCGCGGCCGAAGCCGGTGGTGTGGTTGGCCGTCGACGACGGCAGTGGCCCGCGCCTGGTCAGCGTGCAGCAGGCCAACGCCGCCCGCCCGCTGCTGAACCGCGCCATCGAGCGGGGTTACAAGCTCGGC
Organism: Stenotrophomonas maltophilia group sp. Smal12; assembly: GCF_037079935.1. Classification (NCBI taxonomy): domain Bacteria; kingdom Pseudomonadati; phylum Pseudomonadota; class Gammaproteobacteria; order Lysobacterales; family Lysobacteraceae; genus Stenotrophomonas; species Stenotrophomonas maltophilia group sp. Smal12. The sequence continues at coordinate 92,302 of NZ_JBAWUK010000005.1, forward strand.
CTGCCCAGCGGCGGTGCCGCCGAACAGGCGCTGGCCGGTGCCATCTGGCGCCAGGACAGTGCCGCCGTGGCCCGCGCCTCGTCGCGCTACGCGCCGCCGATGCAGCTGATCGGCAAGCTCTACCGCGCCAACGGCGGCTGGCAGGCGGACTGGGTGTTCGTCGACAACGGCCGTGAGCTGAACAAGTGGACCAGCAAGGACGCCAACGCCATGCGCGCGATGGCCGCCGGTGCCGACGGCGCCGCCGACGCGCTGGTCAGGCGCTATGCCAAGGCGGGTGCCGCCGTCGGCCAGGCCGGGACCTACCGCGTGGTGGTCACCGGCATCAACAGTGCCGACGACTACCTGCGCCTTGCCGCCGGGCTGCGCGAGGTGCCGGTGGTGCGCAATGTCACCCCGCTGCACGCCTCGGCCGGCCAGCTGGAGCTGAGCCTGGAGATGACCACCGGCCTGGCCGGCTTCAACCGCATGCTGGGCGACAACGGCGTGCTGGTGCCCAGCGCGACGCTGCCGGCCCTGCCGATCCCGATCGATGACACCACCGGTGCCCCGGTGGCCGCGCCGGTCAGCAACGAGTACCGTTTGCGATGACCCTGACCCCGGAAGCCGAAATCGCGCAGTTCCTGCGCCGCCTGAAGTACATCCTGTTCGCCGGCCTGGTCGGCTGGGTGGTGTGGCTGCTGGCACCGATCCTGACCCCGTTCGTGCTGGCGCTGGCGCTGGCGTGGCTGGGCGACCCGCTGGTGGACCGCATCGAGGCCACCGGCCGTTCGCGCATGACCGGCGTGGTGCTGGTGTTCGCGGCGATGGTGCTGGTGATCGTGGCGCTGCTGCTGGTGCTGGTGCCGATGATCGAGCGCCAGATCACCACCCTGATCGCGGTCGCGCCGCAGGCACAGGCGTGGCTGATGGAGAAGGGGATCCCCTGGTTCGAGCAGAAGACCGGCCTGGAAGTGATGCAGTGGCTGGATCCGGACCGCCTGATCGAATGGGTGCGCAGCCACTGGCAGCAGGCCGGCGGCTTCGCCACCACATTCATGGGCTACGTCTCGCGTTCGGGCTTTGCGATGGTGACCTGGGTGGTCAACATCCTGCTGCTGCCGATCCTGGCGTTCTATTTCCTGCGCGACTGGGACAAGCTGGTCGAGCGGGTGGCGTCGGTCATTCCGCGCAACCAGATCGGCACCATCAGCGCGTTGGCGCGCGAGTCCAACGAGGTGCTGGGCGCGTTCATCCGCGGACAGTTCCTGGTGATGCTGGCATTGGGCGTGATCTATGCCGGCGGCCTGTCGCTGGTCGGCCTCAAGCTGGGCTTGCTGATTGGCCTGATTGCCGGCCTGATCAGCTTCATACCGTACCTGGGCGCGACCACTGGCGTGCTGATGGCGGTGATCGCGGCACTGGTGCAGGCGCAGGGCTTCGACCTGAAGCTGCTGATCCTGGTGGGCGTGGTGTTCACCGTGGGCCAGCTGCTGGAAAGCTACGTGCTGACACCGCGTATCGTCGGCGACAAGATCGGCCTGCACCCGGTGGCAGTGATCTTTGCGGTGATGGCCGGCGGCCAGCTGTTCGGCTTCCTCGGCATGCTGCTGGCGCTGCCGGTGGCGGCGGTGACCAATGTTCTGCTGCGCTATGCGCATCAGCGCTACCGACAGAGCGAGCTGTACGTGGGCGAGAAGCCGGCGATCGTGCTTGATGGCGTAGTGGACGCCCCCCATATCATCGTTCCGAACGACAAGGGCCCCGACCTGAAGTGATGGGTGTGCCGCAACTGCCGCTGGCCCTGCATTACCCGCGGGACCAGCGCCTGGAGACCTTCATCGGCGCGCCGGATGGCGCGCTGGCGCAGCTGCGCGCGATCGCGGTTGGCGCCAGCCACGACTGGGTCTACCTGGAAGGTGCGGCGGGAACCGGCAAGACCCACCAGGCGCTGGCGATGTGCTCCAGCGCCGAGCAGGCCGGGCGCTTGCCGACGTACGTGCCACTGGCCAGCGCCGCCGGCCGCGTTCGTGCAGCGCTGGATGGGCTGGACGCACGCGAACTGGTGGCGCTGGACGGGCTGGACGAGGTTGCCGGCAATCGCGAGGACGAGATCGCGCTGTTTGATTTCCACAACCGCGCGCGCGCTGCAGGTGTAACCGTGCTGTACACGGCGCAGAAGGCGCCGGGCGAGCTGGGCCTGGTGCTGCCGGACCTGCGTTCGCGCCTGGGCCAGTGCGTGCGCGTGCTGCTGCAGCCGCTGGATGAGGAAGGTCGTGCTGCGGTGCTGCGCGAGCGTGCACTGCGACGCGGCCTGGCCATCGACGAAGCGGCCATCGAATGGCTGCTGTCGCACACCGGCCGTGAGCTGGGTGGATTGATCACCCTGCTGGACTGGCTGGACCGCGAATCGCTGGCGGCGAAGCGGCGGATCACCGTGCCGTTCCTGCGCCAGGTGCTGGAAGAAGGCCGGCCTCGTTACTGAGGGTGGGGTTTGTTGGCAGGGCTGCGCCCTGCACCCGCAGAAGCAACGTCAACGTCAAAGGCTGGCTTCCTGAGGGGAAGCGGGGTGGCTCAGGTTGCGGGGGACGGCGCAAGTACGTCCATGTAGCCTCGATCGCGCCATCCATGGCGCTCACGCC
>NZ_JBAWUK010000005.1:94932-123237 GCF_037079935.1 Stenotrophomonas maltophilia group sp. Smal12
CGGCCCACCCGGGCGCGCGCGCGGCCGGGGCTGTAGCCCGGGGCCGGCTCTTGTGTGGGGGGGGGGTTTTCGGGCGCCGGGCGCCGCCCCACAAAAAATAAAACACGGGACCAGGGCGGGGGTGGGGGGCGGGGGGGGGGGGGGGTGGGCGGGGGGCGGCGCCCCCGCCCCCGCCCCCCCCCCCCCCCCCCCCCCCCCCCCCCCCCCCCCCCCCCCCCCCCCCCCCCCCCCCACCCCGCCTTCGACAGGTTCCTGCGATCTGCCGGGACTGCGTACTGCACTGCTGACTGTTGACTGCTGTTGGTGGGTGACGACCGTTGGTCGTCACCGGAGCAAGCGCAGCGAAGCGACCCGCTTTTGCTTTTCTTTCCTTTCTTCCGTGGGCGTCCAGCCACGAGGGGCTCAGCCGTTCGCCGCCAGCTCCACATCCAGCGCGCGCAGGCGATCCACGGTCCCGACATCGGTCCAACGCCCCCGATGGTGCTGCCCCGTCATCAACCCCTGCGCCATGAAATGCTTCTGCAGCGGCACCACCGAGAACCTCGGCGGCAGCCGCTCGCTGCCCGGCGCATCGCCGATCACCGCGCGCCAGTCGGCCACGATCGAGGGGCGGTACACGCCGATGCCGGCATAGGTCAGGCATGGCCCTGCGCGGTCGTGGTGCAGCAGGCCCTGTGCATCCAGCCGATAGTCACCGTTCGGGTGCTGAACCGGATTGTCGACCAGCACCAGATGTGCCTGGCCCTGCGGCTCGCGCGGCAGCGTGGCGAAATCGAAATCGGTCCAGATATCGCCGTTCACCACCAGGAACGGGGCATCGCCCAGCACCGGCAGTGCATTGAGGATGCCGCCGCCGGTTTCCAGCGGGGTCTGCCCTTCGTAAAGGAAATGCAGGCGCAGGCCCCACTGGCTGCCATCACCCAGCGTCGCCGGGAACTGCTCGGCCAGCCACGCGGTGTTGACCACCACCTCGCGCACGCCGAGCGCTGCCAGGCGCTCCAGGTGCCAGACGATCAGTGGCTTGCCGGCCACTTCCAGCAGCGGCTTGGGTGTGTGCAGGGTCAGCGGGCGCATGCGCTCGCCGAGCCCGGCGGCAAAGACCAACGCCTTCATCGGGCCACGCGCATCGGTGCGCCCAGTTCGGCCAGCGCCGGCTTGATGCGGTTTTCCAGCAGCTGCTGCAGAGGCGCCAGCTCGCGATAGCGTGGCAGCACTTCATCCAGATAGCCGATGAAGCGCGGTGCGTCGTCCAGGTAATGGCCCTTGTTGTCGCGGTAGCGCAGGCGGCAGAACAGGCCGAGGATCTTCACGTGGCGCTGGATGCCCATCCAGTCGGCATCGCGCAGGAAGGTGGCGCGGTCGGGCACCGGCAGGCCGGCGTCGCGCGCGCGTTCGTGGTACTGCGCCAGCCACGCGTCAACGCGCTGCAGCGGCCAGCTCAGGAAGGCGTCCTTGAACAGGCTCACCGCGTCGTAGGCGATCGGGCCACGCACCAGGTCCTGGAAATCCAGCACCGCGGGGCCGTCGTCGACCGGCATCAGGTTGCGCGGCATGTAATCGCGGTGGGTCATCAGCTGGGCCTGGCCCAGCGCGTTGTCCATCAACCGGCGATGCACCAGCTGCAGCCCCTCGAGCTCACCGCAGTCCAGTTCCAGGTTCAGGTGCCGCTGCAGGAACCATTCGTCGAACAGGCCGGCATCGCGCTGCAGCAGCGCTTCGCCGAACTGGCCGAAGTCGGCCGGTACCGGAATCGCCTGCAGGCGCAGCAGCTGTTCGATCGAGCGGCCGAACCATTCATCGGCATTGCGCTCGTCGAGGATCCTGGCCAGGGTCGGGCCGCCGAGATCTTCCAGCAGCAGGAAGCCGGCCTCCAGGTCCTGCGCCAACAGTGCGGGCACGCGCAGGCCGTTGTCGTGCAGCAGGTCGCGCATGCGCAGCCACGGCCGCGGATCTTCCAGCCCCGGTGGGGCGTCCATCACGATGTGGCTGCCACGGGTGCTGGTGGTACGCCAGTAGCTGCGCATGCCGGCATCGACCGAAGCGCGCTCGACCACCGCGCTGGCATCGTCGAGCTGGGTACGGGCCCACTGCAGGCGCCGCGCGCTGCGCTGGGGATCGGAGGCGGGTTCGGTCATGCGGGCATATCCGGGGGCGCTGGGCGCGCCAACGTCGGGAACAGGAGGGGAAGGAGGGACGGGGTCAGCGGCGGCCGCTGAACAGGCGCAGGACGGCCAGCACGGCCACCGCGCCCACCACCGCACCGAGGAAACCGGCCGGTTCGCCGGGGGCGTACCAGCCCATGTACTGGCCGAACCAACCGGCCAGCAGTGCACCGAGGATGCCCAGCACGATGGTCAGCAGGCAGCCCATGCGGTTGTTGCCGGGCATGAAGAAACGCCCGAGCAGGCCGACGAAGAAGCCGACCAGCAGGATGTACAACCAGCTGCTGCTGCCGAACAGACCATTCATGCGCGCGGATTCCGCTTGAGTGTGGACGCAGCCTAGCAAGGCCAGGCTGCGTCCGTCACCGGTGCCGGATCAGCAGCAGCCGTGGTCGCCGTGGCGGGTGCCGCTGTCGGCAGCCACCGGCGAACCGCTGGTCTCGCCACGCAGGCTGGCGGCGTAGTGCTCGCTGATCACCTTGGACACGCAGGCGGTGACCTTCTTGCCCATCGGGATGTGCAGGAACTCGTTCGGGCCGTGCGCATTGGAGTGCGGGCCGAGCACGCCGGTGATCATGAACTGCGCACCCGGGAACTTCTCACCGAGCATGCCCATGAACGGGATCGAGCCGCCTTCGCCCATGTACATTGCCGGCTTGCCGAAGAAGGCCTGGCTGGCATCGTCGATGGCCTGGGTCAGCCACGGCGCCATGGCCGGGGCGTTCCAGCCAGTGGAGGCCTTTTCCAGGTCCAGGGTGACCTGCGCGCCGTTCGGCGGGTCGCGCAGCAGCGCTTCCTTCAGCAGCTCGCCGCAGGCCTTGCCATCGGCGGTCGGCGGCAGGCGCAGCGACAGCTTCACCGAGGTCTGCGGGCGCAGCACGTTGCCGGCCGATTCCAGCGGCGGCATGCCGCCCACGCCGGTGACCGACAGCGCCGGGCGCCAGGTGCGGTTGAGCACCAGCTCGGTCAGGTCCTCGTTCATCGGACGCAGGCCGTCGACCATGGGGAACTTCTCGAAGATCTCGGTATCCACCACTTCGGCCGCGCGCCTGGCCTGTTCCAGCCGTTCGGCCGGAATTTCCACGTTCATGCCGTCGATCAGGATGCGGCCGGTGTCCTGGTCCTCGATGCGCGACAGCAGCTGGCGCAGCAGGCGGAAGCTGGACGGCACCACGCCGGAGGCATCGCCGGAGTGCACGCCTTCGTTGAGCACCTTCACAGTGAAGTTGCCGCCGGTCAGGCCGCGCAGCGAGGTGGTGCACCACAGCTGGTCGTAGTTGGCGCAGCCCGAATCCAGGCAGACCACCAGCGAGGGCTTGCCGATCCGCTCGGCCAGGTGGTCGACGTAGGCCGGCAGGTCGTAGCTGCCGGACTCTTCGCAGGCCTCGATCAGCACCACGCAGCGGGCGTGCGGCAGGCCTTGGGCCTGCAGCGCCAGCACGGCGGCCAGCGAGCCGAAGATGGCGTAGCCGTCGTCCGCACCGCCGCGGCCATACAGCTTGTCGCCGCGAAGGACCGGCGTCCACGGGCCGAGATCGTCATCCCAGCCAGTCATTTCCGGCTGCTTGTCCAGATGGCCGTAGAGCAGGATGGTGTCGTCGCCGGTTTCGGCGCCGGTCGCTGGAATTTCCAGGAAGATCAGCGGCGTACGGCCTTCCAGGCGCACCACTTCAACCTTCAGGCCGGGCAGCTGCTGGGCCCTGGCCCAGTTCTCCATCAGGGTGACCGCCTGTTCCATATAGCCGTTCTGCACCCAATTGGCGTCGAACATCGGCGACTTGTTGGGAATGCGGATGTAGTCGACCAACTGCGGGACGATTTCGCTGTCCCACTTGTCATTGACGAATTGGCCGAGCTTGGCGCTGTCCATCTGAAACTCCGGTTGCATGGGCTGATCCGGCCATTCTACGCCTGTGCCACGGGTAGGGTTTTTCCTACATCACGTCGGGTATTTGGCTGGCTTACGGAAATCCGGGAAACCGATAGGCTGTGCACATGTGGTGACGGACACTGTTCCTGCCGACGGGATTGCCGGTCGGGGCGGCCAGAATCACAGGGAGATACACGTCGTGCCTTGGAGTGTCGTGTTGAGGGCACTGGTGCTGGTAGTGGGGATCGCTGGGGCGCATGCCGCCGAACCGATCGACATCAACCGCGCCGATGCCCAGGCGCTGCAGCAGGGATTGACGATGGTCGGGGCCGCCAAGGCCGAGGCGATCGTCGAGCACCGGCGCAGACACGGCCCGTTTCATCGCGTCGAGGACCTGGCGCAGGTGAAGGGGATAGGGAAAGCGATCGTCGAACGGAATCGACAGCGGATCACCGTAGGCAACAGGTTGTTGCCGGCGGATCCGGTACCCGGATCGGTACCGGTGCGGACCGTACCCAGGCGCTGACAGCAGGAATCGTCGGAACCGGCAGGAGGCTGGTTCACCGGTCGCGGACAGGAAGGCCGTGACCACCGACCGCCGCAGGACGCGGCACCAATCACCAGGATGGTGGCATCACAGACCTGTGGAAGGGGCTGAGATACAAACAGGACAGACGCGGCCGCGTGCAGGATGCAACGCTACCCCCACAGCGCAGGATGCGAGGGGGCGGCAGCAGGCCGACAAGGACGTAACGATTGCCCGGTACGACACATGGCTGTGTCGCCGGGCAGTTTCATTTCCGGCGCCTGGTTTTGCCGCGGCCACCACGGGCCGATGGTGTACGTTGGCCGCTCTGCATGGAAAGGACCCCCGCTGGATGCTTCCGCACCGCCCCACGACCCTGATGCTCGCCCTTGCACTGGCCCTGCCGCTGCTGGCCCATGCCGCTGCGACGACACCGGCTGCCAAGCCCGCAGCTGCCACCGCCGGCACCGCCGAGGTGCGCGGGCCGACCGACCTGAAGCCGGGCGAATACCTGTGGCATCCGGAAATCTCGCCGACCGGCCCGATCGTGCTGGTGGTCAGCCTCGATGAGCAGCGTGCCTACGTCTACCGCAACGGTATTGCCATCGGCCTGACCACGATCAGCTCGGGCAAGGCCGGGCACGAGACACCGACCGGCGTGTTCACCATCCTGCAGAAGGACAAGGACCACAGGTCCAACCTCTACAACAGCGCGCCGATGCCGTACATGCAGCGGCTGACCTGGGATGGCATCGCCCTGCATGGCGGCAGCCTGCCCGGGCATCCGGCCTCGCACGGTTGCGTGCGCCTGCCGCAGGCCTTCGCGCAGAAGCTGTTCAGCGAAACCCAGCGTGGCGATACCGTCGTGGTGGCCGATGCCAAGAGCTCGCCGATGACCCTGGCCTATCCGTCAGTGCTGGCGCCGGTCAATGCACGCGGCCAGGCCCTGCCGGAGACGGAGGGTGGGGCGTCGGCACAGGCCTGGTGGAACGACAGCGCGGCGCCGGCCGGGCAGGTCGGCATCCTGGTCAGCCTGCATGACCAGCGCCTGTACGTGCTGCGCGATGGCGTGATGATCGGCGAGTCGCCGCTGAAGGCCGACGCGCTGCCGGCCTTCCAGGGCACCACCCTGTTCGTGATGGGGCAGGGTTACAGCGATACGCCCAGCCCGCTGGACGCGAACCAGCGCCTGCACCAGTGGACGGCCTACCCGTTGCTGGGCCAGGACCGTGCCCAGGCCACGCCGGACCTGCTGGCCACCCCCTCGCTGCCGATGGCGCTGCCGGCCGAGTTCGCCCGCCAGCTGTACCGGGTGCTGGTGCCAGGCACGACCCTGCTGGTGACCTCGCTGCCGGCGGTCCGCCCAAGCCCGGCTGAATCCGGAATGCAGCCGGTCTTGGAATCCGAGCCGCCAGGGTCCACCCTCAAGGGCAACTGAGTCCCTTCGTTGTGCCCATGACTGCATCCCGCCTGTGCCGGCTGGCCGCGTTCGGCCTGCTGGCGACCTCGGCCAGCGCCCCGGCGCTGGCACAGACGCCCGCCCTCGCCACCAGTGCCGATGATCTGGCTGCCTTGCTGTCGCGCAGTGCGCCCAAGGCCGACCGCCACGTGTTGCAGCTGGCGGCGCACGCCATGCGCTGTGCGTTGCAGCGGCCGGAGCTTGGCATCAACGGTGATCGACTGAGCGTTATCGATTACTCGCGGCCGTCCACCGAGCCGCGCCTGTGGGTGTTCGACCTGGCCCACCAGCGCCTGCTGTTCGAGGAATGGGTGGCGCATGGCCGCAACAGCGGCGAGAACCGCACCGAGCACTTCTCCAACCGCGATGGCAGTTTCATGTCCAGCCTCGGCGCGTTCACCGCGCAGGAGACCTACATGGGCGGCAACGGGTATTCGCTGCGCCTGGCCGGGCTGGAACCGGGCTTCAATGACCGCGCGCGCGAACGCGCGATCGTCATCCACGGCGCGCCATATGTGAACCCGGCCACCGCGCAGCTGCAGGGGCGGCTGGGCCGCAGCCTGGGCTGTCCGGCGGTGCGCCTGTCGGTGGCCAAGCCACTGATCGATGCGTTGCGTGGCGGCACGATGGTGTTCGCCTATTACCCCGACCAGGACTGGTTGAAACACTCGCAGCTGCTGGCCGGCGGGTGCGGCGGCCAGGGCACGCTGGCCACGCGGTGATGCACGATGGCGCGCGGCGTGATGCAATGCGCCGATGAACGTCGACTCCCTGCTGCACACTCCGAGCCAGGTCATCTCCCGCCTGGACTACCGCCGCGAACGCTGGCGCAACGGCCTGGGCTGGACGCGCGAGATCCTGCGCCTGCCTGCGCAGGGCGACGACTGGGCGCTGCGCCTGTCGGTGGCCGAGATCGAGCTGGACGCGGCGTTCTCCGCGTTTCCCGGCGTGGAGCGCGAGCTGGTGCTGCTGCAGGGCAATGGCGTGCGCCTGCGCTTCGAGGATGGCCGCGTGGCCGAAGTCCTGCCGCCGCATGGGCGCGTGCGCTTTGCGGGCGAGGAAACGCTGCACGGCGAACTGGTCGACGGCACCACCCACGACTTCAACCTGATGTGGAAGCGCGACCTGCTGCAGGCCGAACTCCTGCATCGGCCGCTGGTGGGCTCGATGTTCTTCTTCTGCGAACCAGGCGTGGCCTGGGCGCTTTACCTATTGGCCGGTCATGCCGAATTTGGGGCTGACAGCGGTCAGCCGCCGATGCACGCTGGCGATACCGCGTGGTTGGCGGCCGGTGAACGGCAAAGGCATGCGTTGCAGGGCGGGGGCGAGTTGCTGGCGATCCGGGTCAGTGCGGCGGCGGGATGATTCCTCGGCGCCGGTGGGCGCTATCCACGCATGGCGTGGATCTACGGGTGTGCGATTGCCACGCTGCCCGGACACGCCGTTCAGTAGATCCACGCCATGCGTGGATGCGGTGAGCTCAATACACATCGCGCCGGTAACGACCGGCCAGCAGTAGCGTTTCCTTGTCCGCAGTCCCCAGCACCTGCTCGATCACCGCATCCACCGCCGGGGCCATGCCCTGCAGGCTGCCGCAGACCAGGATCGTCGCGCCTTCATCCACCCACTGCCGCAGTGTTGCTGCTTCGGCCAGCAGGCGGTCCTGCACATAGCGATGCGCACCACCATCGCGGCTGAACACTGCATCCAGCCGCGCCAGCGTGCCGTCTTCCAGCATTGCCTGCAGCTCGTCGCCGAAATGGAAGTCGTGTGCGGCGGTGCGCTCACCGAACAGCAGCCAGGTGCGGCGCGCGCCCTGCTGGGCACGTTCGTGCAGGTGGGCGCGCAGGCCGGCGATGCCGGTGCCGTTGCCGATCAGCAGCAGCGGTACCTCGGCGGCGACGCCGTGGAAATTGTCGTTGCGGCGCAGGCGCAGCTGCACCGGCTCGCCGATGACCGCGTGGTCGCACAGCCAGCCGCTGCCGATGCCAGGCGTGCCGTCCGCGCGCAGCTGTCGGCGCAGCAGCAGCTCCACCGCGCCGTCGGCCATCACCGAGGCGATCGAGTACTCACGATGCGGCAGCGGCTGCAGGGTCGCCAGCAATGCGGGCAGGTCACCCGGCGGAACCAGCGAGGGCAGGTGCGAGCGCGCGACGCGCGCCAGCAAGGTTTGCCGGTCCTCCAGCACGGTGTCCGCATCGAATCCCTGCGCGTGCAGCCAGGCGCGCGCGCTGGCGCGGGCATGTTGCGGGCCGATCTCGGCGATGTCGCCGGCCTGCCACTGCGCCTCTGCGCCGGCCGGTGGCTGCAGGCGCAACCAGTACACCGGACCGCCGGGGCTGCCCGGGTTCAGATGCTCGCGCTGCAGCAGCGTCCACGGCTGGTACGCGGCCGGGCTCCAGTCGGGCAGTTCACTGGCGCCGCCGCCGAGTTGCCCCAGCAACTGCTGCCAATGACGCAGCGCCGCCGGATCGGCGTTGTCGACTTCGATCGCATCGAACAGTGGATGCGCGCCATGCTGGCGCAGCCATTGGTCAAGCTGGTGGCCGAATCCGCAGAAGTGGCCATAGCTGCGGTCGCCCAGTGCGAGCACGCCGTACTGCAGGTGCTGCAGTGAAGGCGGCGAGACCATGACATCGCGCAGGAACGGCAGCGCGTGGTCAGGCGGATCGCCCTCGCCGGTGGTGCTGGCGATGAACAGCGCGCGCTGGCTGTCGGCCAGCAACGCGGCGTCGACGTCGTGCAGACCGCGCACGCGCACCGGCATGCCGGCGCCGCGCAGGGCTTCGGCACTGCGTTCGGCCAGCTCGCGGGCAAAGCCGGTCTGGCTGGACCAGACCAGCAGGAGGGGCGCGGTGTCTCCGGTTGCGGCATCGTCGCGCGCGCGCCCACGCCACCACAGTGCAGCGCAGGCCAGCGCATACAAGGCCGTGGCGAGTGCCGCGATCTGCGAGTGTCGAATCGGTGGCGCGCCCTGCCACCATGCCTCACCGAGATGCAGGCGCAGCAACGCCCCGCCGATCAGCGCCAACAGGAGCAGGGCCAGGGTGTTGCCGAGCCAGGCGCGTGACGGCCGGGTGCTCATGCATCCTGCTCGTCGAGCAGGCGCTGGAAGGCGCTGCTGAGGAACTCCCGCGCGCCGTCCGCTGCACGCTGCAGGTAGCGTGCAGCCAGGCCTTCGCGCTCGGCCAGTGCCATGCCCTGTTCGCGACCAAGGACGGTCAGTGCGGTGGCCCAGGCATCAGCATGCATCGCGTCGTCTGCCACCACGGTGACCGCTGCGGCGACCTGGCGCACCGGCCTGCCGCTGCGCGGGTCGAGGCTGTGGCTGTAGACCTCGCCATCGGCCTGGTACTGATGCCAGCGATCGCCGGAGGTGGCGACCGCCTTGCCATCCAACGCCAGCACCCGCAGTGGTGTTTCGCTGTGCGCGTCTTCTTCGGGTGCGGATTCCACCAGCACGCGCCAGGGATGGCCATCCGGTTTGCGGCCGTAGCCGGCCAGCTCGCCGCCGACTTCAATCAGCGCTGCCGCAATGCCTTGCTCACGCAGCCAAGCCGTAACGTGATCGACGCCGAAGCCCTTGGCGATCGCAGAGAGATCCAGTTCCAGTCCACCCGGTTGCAGCAGCGCATCGCCCTGCCACTGCAGGCGCCGCCAACCGCAACGCTCACGCGTGGCCTGCAGGGTAGCGTCGTCGGGCGGGCGGCGTTCGCCGGCGTGTGCACCGAAGCCCCACAGCGCAACCAGCGGACCGATGGTGGGGTCAAAGGCGCCGTCACTGGCGGCAGCGATGGCGTGTGCGCAGGCCAGAACGTGGCGGGTCTCGGCCGGCAGCACGCACCATTGGCCCGCGTTGGCGCGGTTGTAGCGACTCAGGTTCGAGCCGGGCTCCCATGTGCTCATCTGCGCCACCACCGCATCCAGCCGCGCCTGGATGCCGGCATGCAGTGGATGCAGGTCGCGCTGGCGCGGCGCGACCAGCGACACGCTCCAGGTGGTGCCCATGGTGGTGCCGCCGAGGCGGGCGATGTCGAGCTGGGGATCAGTCATGGTGATGCGTCGTGGCGGCGATGCCGGGGTGTGCCCGACATCGTGGTCCACATCACTGCGGCAGCACTTCCAGCGTGGCGACGTAGCTCAGGCGGCGCTTGGCGGCCTGCTTCACCGAGGTCTTGTTGTCTTCGGTGCCGGTTTCCAGCCAGTACATGCCGGCTTCCGGCCAGGTCACCTTGATCTCGCCCTTGGCGTCGCTGGTGAGCTTCAGTTCGTCCTGTGCGTTACGGTAGCGGGTGGCGCCCCGCACGATCTCGAAATCCAGGCCAGCGGTCGGCTTGCCATCGACCAGCACGCGGAAGGTTGCTTCCTCGCCGGCGAACAGGTCGTTCGGGTGGCCAACAGCGACCAGCTCGATACCCCGGTTGGTCGGCTTCAGCGCGGTGTCGTTCGGCGCACCGTTGGTGACGAAGGTCTCCACGCGGCCCACCGACTGGCTCAGCTCCAGCTTCTTCGCGTCCTTGGGCAGTTCGCCAAGGGTCGCCACGCTGCCGCGCCAGCGCTTGCGCTCGCCGTTCTGCTCGTAGGTGGCGAACAGGCCGTCATTGACCGAGGCGATGCGGTAGGTGCCCGCCTGCTTCAGTTCGATGTCGAACACGCTGCGGTACTTGCCGGTGGTCGCGTTCTGCGGCTGCACGGTGCTGCCGTCCGGCGCGGTGATCACCAGCGATTCCAGTCGCAGCGGCACGTGGTTGAAGTAGAACAGGTCGTTGGAGACCGCACCGTCGACGGTGATCCACGGTGCGTTGCCGGCGATCACAGTCTGCGAGGGCAGCAGCCAGGCCTTGTGGGCCAGGGCGGAGAAGGGAAGGGCAGCGGCCAGGGCGGCGGCGAGGACGAGCGTGCGCTTCATGCGGAAGACTCCAGTGGATGCGGGGTGATGCGGCAAGGAGAAGGGGATTACGACTTAATCCCCTCCGTCCCCTTTTCAGGGTTTGACGGACAGGGTGACCTGACCCAGTTCGGTGGCGCCCTGCGCCTTGCCGTTCTGCGCGGCGGTGGCCGGCCAGGTGAAGGGGATCTTCAGCAGTTCGCGGCCGCCGACTTCGCGCACCGCCTCCACCACCAGGGTGTAGTTGCCCGGGGCCAGCTGCTTCAGTGCCGGCTGCCTGTCGCTGAACGACAGTGTGTGCTTGCCGGCCGGGCGGGTCGGGCCGGTCACGCCGTCCACCGGCACCTGCAGGGTACGGCCACTCTTGCGCCACCACTGGCGCAGGTCGGGCAGCCACTTGGTGCCGTGGCCCTCGCTGTTGCTGGTCTGCTGGTACCAGACCGACAGGTTGGCCGCGACCTTCTGGTCGGCGCCTTCCAGCCACACCGCCACATACGGGCGGTGGTACTCGGCCACGTTGAGCTTGGGCACTTCGACGTTGATGTCGAGGGTGGTGGCATAGGCCGGCGAGGTGGCCAGCAGGCCGCTGAGGGCGATGGTCAGGGTGACGCGCATGGGGCGGCTCCGGAGGAACGGATGGAATTCACGGTGGAAGTCAGTGGATCAGCAGCAGGGCGATCAACAGCGGGATCATCAGGCCGAGGCCGACCAGCGGCCAGGTCATGCGCCGTTGCCGCGCATGCAGGTGCAGCAGGAACAGGCCGGTGATGCAGAACACCAGGCAGGCCACGGCGAACAGGTCCAGGAACCAGCCCCATGCGGAGCCTGCGTTGCGGCCCTTGTGCAGGTCGTTGAGGTAGGAGACCACGCCGCGCGAGGTCGATTCGTACTCCACCGCGCCGGTTTCGCGGTCGATGCTCAGCCAGGCGTCGCCACCGGGGCGCGGCAGCGACAGGTAGATCTCCTCGGCCGACCACTCGGCCGGGCGGCCGCCGATGGCGATGCCCAGCTGCGTGTCCAGCCAGTGCCGGGCCGGGCGCGGAATCGGCGCGTTGCCGTCCTCGCGCGTGCCCAGCTGGCCCAGCAGCTCGGCCGGCAGTTCCAGATGCTGGTTCTGCACCTGGGGTTTGGCCTCGATCTTCGCGGCATGGTTGAGAGTCAGGCCGGTCACCGCGAACAGCAGCATGCCGATCAGGCACACCGCCGAGCTGATCCAGTGCCACTGGTGCAGCGTCCGCAGCCAGAAGCCACGGTTCTGTTGCTGCTGCACGGTGGAAAGGGCGGGACGGCTCACGGCACGGTTCGAGGCGGACGGGGACTGCCCATTACATCATTGATGAGAATAGCTCGCAATTGCGTATCGTTCTGTATCCCGGAGCTATTTCGGGTTGCCGGCCAGCGGCCGGCACTACCGATCGGTGGATCCACGCCATGCGTGGAGCAGGAGCAGGGCGCGGCGATCAGAACTTCGCGTTCAGCGAAATCCAGTAGCTGCGGCGCTGGTCCTTGGTCGCATAGTCGTCCACGCAGTTGAACTCGCTCTGGCTGATCAACAGGCACGACTGCGAGACGAAATCCTTGTCGAACAGGTTGTTGACCCGTGCGTTCACCGTCAGCCAGGGCGTGGCCTTCCAGCTGCCACCGAGATGGAAGATCGTGTAGTCCTCGTAGTAGCGGGTGTGGCTGGCGCCGTTGGCGTCCAGCAGCGTGTCGCGGTAGCGGTCGTAGCGGCCCTCGCCGATCAGCGACAGGCTGACCGCTTCGTTGACCTGCCAATTGAGGCTGGCGTTGGCCATGTGTTTTGCCGGCATGGTGCCGCTGATCGGCAGCCCCTTCTGTGCGCCACTGGTCTGCTCGCTCCTGGTCCAGGTGTAGTTGCCGCGCAGCTGCAGGGTGTCGAGCAGGTCGACGTGGGCGGCCAGTTCGGCACCCCGCGTTTCAGCCTTGTCGATGTTCACGCTCTGGGTGAAGGTGCTGTAGCCCAGTGCGGCCCAGCCCGGGCCGATGTCCACGCAGTAGCCGCTGCCGGCGCGCGCCACTTCGCAGTTGGGGAAGGTGCCGCCGCTGGCGATCTTGTCTTCGAACGTGTTGAAGAAGCCGGTGACGTTGAAGCCCCAGCGCTGGCCCTCGTAGTAGGCGGCCAGCTCGTAGTTGGTGCTGGTTTCAGGCTTCAGGTTCGGCGAACCGACCAATGGCAGCACGCCCTGGCCACCGAAGCCGGTGATGCCCGGGAACAGCTGGTCCGGTCGCGGGGTCTTGTAGCCGGTGCTGACGCCGCCCTTGAAGGTCCACGCATCGCTGGCGTTCCACACCAGGTAGCCACGCGGGCTGACGTGGCTGCCGAACACGTTGTGGTCGTCGTAGCGCAGGCCGAAGGTGGCGGTGAGGGTGTCGGTCAGCGCCCAGTTGTCCTCGGCAAACAGCGCCCACATGCGGTGTTTCTGCTTGACGTTGCTGCGGTAGCCGGCGCCATCCATGCCAAACACACCGTCGACCATGTCAGTGTTGTTGTACTGGCCACCCACCGTCAGCTTGTGCGCGCCGAAGTCCAGGTCGAGCATCGTGTCGAGCACGTAGCCTTCCAGTTCCATGCTGCGCAGCGGGCGCGGCAGGAACGCCTGCAGGCGCGCCGTCTCACTCGGGTTGAGGGCGGCCAGGGCGTTGCCTCGGCTGGCCGCACAGTGGTTGGCGGCGCCAGTGCGGCGGCAGACGTCATTCCACAGCGTCTGCAGGTTGGCACGCTCGTCCAGGGTCAGCGGCAGCGAACGACCCAGGTTGTTGCTCTTGCTGTGGGTCAGTGAGGTCTGCCAGGTGCCGAAGCCGTAGCGGCCCTGGTGGGTCAGCGACAGCTGATCGCGCTCGTAGCGCTGGTAGGCGGTGTAGCCCACGCGCGGCTGCACCACGCGACGGGTGACGGTGCCGCTGCCGTTCGGGTTGGGAATGATCGCATTGCCGACGCGCCACAGGCTGGCCAGGCTGTCGAGGGTGCCGGTCTGGCCTTCGCTGTTGTCGTATTTCTGCCGCGACACGTCGTAGTCCAGCCACAGTTCGTGATCGTCGTTGATGCGGAAGTCCAGGCGCACACCGGTGTTCCAGTTGGTGTTGGCGACCGACTTGCCGCCACCGCCGAAGCCGATGCTGCGCTCCCACGGCGTACCGTCGGGAAGGGTCAGTGCATCCCATTCCGGGTTCGAGGCCTTGGCATCGTAGTAGCTGCCGCGTACCGCCAGGCTGAGGCGATCCTTCAGCAGTGGGCCGCTGAGGTAGAGGTCGGTGGTGCGCGCATCGCCGAACTGGTCGTCCTGCTGCACGGTGAAGCCTTGGGTCACCGAGCCGTGCCAGCTGTCCTGGTTGCGGCGGGTGATGATGTTGATGACGCCGCCCATCGCGTCCGAGCCGTACAGCGTGGACATCGGCCCGCGCACGACTTCGATGCGTTCGATCGCCTCCAGTGGCGGCAGGTAGGCGAACTGGCCGCCACCGAAGTTGTTCGGGTAGATCTGGCCGACATTGCTCTGGCGACGGCCGTCGATCAGCACCAGGGTGTACTCGGACGGCAGGCCGCGCATCGACACGGTGGCGCGGCCGTTCTTGTCGGTCGCTTCCAGGCCCACGTCGATGCCTTCGACGTCGCGCAGGGCGTCGACCAGGCTGGTATACGGGCGCTTGCTCAGTTCCTCGCGGCTGACCACGCTGATGCTGGCCGGGGCATCGATCACCTTCTGTTCGAAGCCGGAGGCAGTGACCACCACCTTGTCCAGCGTCTGCGGTGCGCCGGCGGCGTCACCGTGGGCGAAGGCGGGGCTGGCGAAAGCCGCCAGCACGGCGCTGGTCAGCAGGGTACGGGACAGGGACGAACGGACACGATGGCGCTGGGCCATGGCAGTTACCTCGAAGGATGCAGGGTGGCGCGATGCCGTGCGCGAAGGGCGCGGCAGGCACGGAAGGCCCGGTCAGGGGCGGCAGGGATGAAGCAGACAGCGGCGTGCAGGCGCGACCGCGCAGGCGGTCACGCCAGGCCGTGGATCAGGCGAGCGGCGGCGCCTGGCCGCGTTGCTGGCGGCGCCCGGGCGCATCGGCCCAGGGCGTGTCCGGAGCGGCCAGCGGCCAGTCCGGGCGCACGCCGGGCATGGCCGGCGTGGCGGGTACGAGTTCGAGTTCAGTGCGCAGCCAGTGGCTGGCCAGCAGCAACGGCGGGTGTGCCTGCTCGGCCGCTTTCACCGGGGTGGCGGCACAGCGGCGCAGCTTGGCCGGCGCCTCTTCCTGCAGGGGGCTTTCGCCACCGCGCTCTTCCAGCGGCATCTGCATGGCCATTCCGGCCTGGGCCTGTGGCAGCAGTGGCAGGGTGCCCAGCAGCAACGCCAGCATCGCCACCCATGCCAGCAGGCTGGCCAGCGCCGGACGCTGGCCGCGCATGGCGGTGCCCATCTTGCGATGGATGAGTGGGCGAGGGCGAAGCGGACGCAGCACGCAGGGGTCCCCAAGGGTCTGCCGGCAGCGGCCGGCATCAACGGGGCGTGATTGTAATGAGAGCCGTTAGCTGTTGCAAATGAGAATGATTGCCAAAATTCCGCAGGCCGGCCCGGCAAGGCTCAGACTTCGCTCCAGCGCCGCAAAAGGTTGTGGTACACGCCGGTCAGCTGCAGGATCGCCTCGGCGTCGCCGCCGGTCTGCCGCAGGCGCTCGATCGAGCCATCCATTTCCCACAACAGGCGGCGCTGCACGTCGTCGCGGATCATGCTCTGCACCCAGAAGAAAGAAGCCACGCGTGCGCCACGGGTAACCGGCCGCACCTGGTGCAGGCTGCTGGACGGGTACACGACCAGGTCGCCGGCCGGCAGCTTCACTTCGTGCTCGCCGTAGGTGTCGCCGATGATCAGCTCGCCGCCTTCGTACTCCTCGGGCGCGGACAGGAACAAGGTGCAGGAGATGTCCGAGCGCAGCTGCTCGCCATTGGCCAGGTTCATCACCGCACCATCGACGTGGTAGCCATAGGCGCCGCCACCGCTGTAGCGGTTGAAGCGCGGCGGCAGGTACTTCAGCGGCAGCGCGGCGCTGAAGAACAGCGGGTGCCGGGCCAGCGCGACGAGGATGATCTCGCCCAGTTCGCGGCGCAGCGGCGAGGCCTCGGGCAGCTGCTGGTTGTGCTTGGCCTGCGCGCCCAGATGGCCGACGGTCTCGCGGCCATCGGTCCAGTCGGCGGCATCCAGTCGGCGGCGGAAGTCGGCCACCTGGTCGGCGCTGAGAATGTCGGGGATGTGCAGCAGCATGCGGGGCTCCTCAGAGGGACGGCGGTGCGACCAGGGCGCGCACCTGCGGATGCGACGACGCGGCCAGTTCCGGCACGATGTGCGCCATGAACGCCGGGCTGCCGTGCGCCAGGGCGAGCCGTAGCCAGTGCACGGCCTGCTCGACCTGGCCGGCGTGCAGCAGGATCGAGGCGTAGTTGGCCTGGCCGCGGAAATCGCCGGTCTCGGCCGCGCGCCGGTACCAGCCCAGGGCGGCCTGCGGATCGCGCTCGATCTCCAGGCCGTCTTCAAGGTGGCGGGCCAGCAGGTTCATCGATTTGGCATGGCCCAGGTGCGCGGCACGGGTGTACAGGGCCAGTGCCTGCGCGCGGTCCTGGGGCACGCCGCGGCCGGTGGCCAGCAGGTTGGCCAGGTTGTACAGGCCCCAGTCCAGCCCGGTGTCGGCCGCGCGCCGGTACCACACCGCGGCCAGCGTGGGATCGGGCGTGGTGCCCTGGCCCAGCTCATGGCAGCGGCCGAGCATGTTCATCGCCATCGGCGCGCCGTTGTTGGCGGCGGTTTCGTACCAGAGCAGCGCAGCCGAGGCGTCCTGCGCGGTGCCTTTACCTTCCATGTGCATCTGCGCGAGCAGCAGCTGCGCCTCGACCTGCCCGGCCTGTGCGGCGTCGCGCACGCGTGCGAACGCAGCCTGTGGATCGTGCTGGAGCAGCTCGGCCAGGGCGTCGCTGTCGATGGGGGTACGGGTTGCCATGGGGTGAGTATCGCCGGAAACAAAAACGGCGGCAGGAGCGCCTGCCGCCGTGGTGGAGCGCGGTTACATCAGAACTTGACGTTCAGTGCCAGAGTGGCCGAGCGACCCGGGGCGATGCTCGCGTAGTGCGAGGCATAGGCCTTGGTGAAGTAGGTCTTGTCGGTCAGGTTCTGCACGTTGAGCTGCAGGCTGATGTTGTCCTGGATCGCGTAGCTGGCCATCGCGTCGAAGCGGGTGTAGCTCGGGATCCACTTGGTGTTGGCGACATCACCGTACTGCTTGTCCGAGTAGAACGCGCCGGCGCCGAGGGTCAGGCCGATCGGGAAGCGGTAGGTGGTCCACAGGTTGGCGCTGTGCTTGGCAGTGTTCGGGAACACGTTGCCGTTGTACGGCGACGGCACGTACACGTTGGACGGGCAGGTGCGGCCCACCGGTGCGCCACAGACGAAACCGTTGTCCTTCAGTTCCGAGTCCAGGTAGGTGTAGCCGCCGTACAGGCTCCAGGCGTCGGTCAGCTGGCCGGTGAAGCCCAGTTCGAAGCCGTTGATCTCCTTCTTGCCGGCGTTCTGGCTGGTGCCGTTGTCGACCGTCACGCGTGCGTTGTTCATCACGGTGTGGAAGATCGCTGCGGTCAGGTTCAGGCGCTGGTCGAACAGGTCCCACTTGGTGCCCAGTTCGAGGTTCTTCGTGTCCTGCGGCTTGAGGTCGGCCACGGCGGCGCTCAGGCCGTCCGAACCGTCACCACCGTCCATGCCCGGCGGGGTCGAGGAGGTGCCCCACGACAGGTAGATGCTGCCGTTGGCGGCCGGCTTGAACACCACACCGGCCTGGTAGTTCAGGAAGTCGTTGCTGTTGCGCACGCGGGTCGGTGCCTTGCCGGCCACCGGGGTGGTCAGGGTGGTGCGGAAGTCGTCGTAGCGCAGGCCGAGGTTGATCATCCACTGCTCATTGAGCTCGATGGTGTCGAACACGTAGGCCGAGGTGGTCCTGGTGCGCTGCTCGACGTCCAGTGCCTTGTCGCTGCGGTACACCGAATGGGTGGCTGCCCACGGATCGCGCGGATCCGGATTGGCGAAATCGGTGCAGTTGTAGAAGGTGGCCGCGCCGGTGGTCGGGCACTTGCTGTTGCCGGTGAGCGGGTTGCTGGTGCCCGGGGTCATCAGATAGCTGCCGCGGGTCATCTTCTCGTCGCTGTACTCCACGCCAGCGCTGTAGCTGTGCTTGAGCGCGCCGGTCTGGAAGGCACCGGTCAGGCCCAGCTGGTCGGCGAAGCTCTTGACGTCGACGGCGCGGGCGTTGGTACGGCGCCACAGGGTACCGTAGTTGTTCGGGTTGCCCTGGCTGTCGTCCGGCTGGGTCCACAGGTAGTCGTTGCTGGTGTTGCCCAGGCGCGCGATGTTGCGCAGCTTGTGGCCGCCGAAATCGTAGCTGGCATCCAGCGTGCTGATGTCGGCGCGGGTGCGCTGGAAGTCACGGTCGACCAGGCCGTAGTAGTTGTTGCGGTCCGGCACCATCGGGCGGCCGTCGACCCACTTCGAGGCCGGCGCACCGTTCGGGTTGCCGTAGGGGAAACCACCGGCGTCCGGCAGGTCATCGCTCTGCATGTGGTAGTGGCTGGCGATCAGCTGCGCCGGGCCGTTCAGGCCGAATGCAATCGACGGCGCGATGCCCCAGCGGCTGACATTGGCGGCGTCGCGGCCAGCGATGTCCGATTCGTGCTTCATCAGGTTCAGGCGCGCGGCGATGCCGTCGCCCAGGACGTAGTTGGCGTCCACGGTGCCGCGTGCGTAGCTGTCGGTACCGATGCCCATGCTGGCGCTGGTCTCGTTCTTCAGCTTCGGCGTCTTGCTCACCAGGTTCAGGCTGCCACCACCGGAATCACGGCCACCGTAGGCCGAGCTCGGGCCCTTGACCACTTCCACCTGCTCCAGATCGAAGATCTCGCGGGTCTGCGAGCCGACGTCGCGCAGGCCGTCGACGAAGACGTTGCTCTGCGAATCGAAGCCACGGATGAAGGGGCGGTCGCCGGTCGGGTTGCCGCCTTCGCCGGCACCGAAGGTGATGCCCGGCACCATGCGCAGCGCATCCTGCAGGTTGGTCGCACCGGTTTCGGCGATCAGCTTCTCCGACACGATCGACACTGACTTGGGGGTGTCCAGCAGTTCGGCGGTGAACTTCGGCGAGGACGGATTGAACCAGCTGCCGCGCACCTGCACCTTGTCCAGGTCGGTGGCCTTGCTGGATGCGGCATCAGCGCTGTCGGCAGCCTGCGCGGCCAGCGGCGCGAAGCCTGCGGCCAGGGTGGCGGTGGCGAGCAGGGAAACGCGCGGGGCGTGCTTGCGGGACGTGATGTGGGTCATGGCTTTGGGTAGTGGCGTGGATCGGGAAACGGCGAAGGCCGAAGCGCAGACAGCGCGACGACAGGGAGGGAGCGTCTTCTGTAGAGCCGAGCTGATGCCCGGCGATGCGGCGAACGACTTCAGGCGCACGGCAACAGCCGCAGGGCGCCTCAGCTGGCGTGCGGTGCGGGCGGTGCGTGGCCGGGGTTCAAGCGCAGTGCGGGATCGTGCAGTTGCCGGCGCAGGGCGTCGGAGCGCCATAGCGGGATATGTGCGACCAGGGGCGCGCGCAGGGGTGCCACTCCGGTGCAGGGCGTGTTGCCCTCACCCTCAAGCGGCGGCTCCGGTGCAGGTGCAGCATGTTGCGGGCATTCGTCTGCCGACGGCGCCGGCAATGGCATGACCTGGCGCAACCCTTCGGCATGTGCCTGCCACCCTTGGGCAGTCGGGGCGTTGCTGCGTCCTTCGTGCAGCGCCGACCAGCCCAGCAGCAGCGTCAGCAGCACGGCCACGGCCAGTGGCCACCCCTGGCGGGCGAGCTGGCACAACGTGGCAGTGGGCGCGGGCGAGACCATGGCGCGAGGGCGAAGTCGTTACGAAGATGTTACGTAGAATAACATCAACGATAATGATTCGCATGTACGTGGTGCTGCGGGACGCCGGGGCGGCCGGGGAACGCCCTGCGAAGGCCCTTGCGGGGCCTCCTGCAGATCCAGCCCAGGGTGGATACCCCCAGACCGTGCGCCGCCTCAATCGCGGTCGTCGCGGGTCCAGACGGCGTCGTGCTCGCGCTTCACCGGGAACTTGGGCACCGGGGTATAGGCCGGGGCGCACAGGGCGCGGCCATCGCGCACGTCGAAGCGCGCACCGTGCAGTACGCACTCCACGCTGCCTTCGGCGGTGTTGAATTCGCCCGAGGACAGCTCGAATTCCTCGTGCGTGCACTGGTCTTCCAGCGCGTACAGCTCGCCGTCGAGGTTGAACACCACGATCGGGGTGCCGGTCACCTCGTCGAACACGCTCTTCATTTCACCGGGCAGCAGCTCGTTGCTGGCGCACACGAAGGTCCAGGTATCGCTCACGCGGCCGCTCCGGCCAGCGGTTTTTCCAGGATCTCGAAGCGCAGGTCGTCGCGCTTGGGGATGCCGAAGCGTTCGTCGCCATACGGGAAGGGTTTCTTGATGCCGGTCCGCTGGTAGCCACGACGCTCGTAGAAGGCGATCAGTTCGTCGCGTACGTCGATCACCGTCATCTGCATCACCGGCACGTTCCATTCGCGTGCGGCGTGGGCTTCGGCGGCGACCATCAGCTGTTTGCCGACGCCGCCGCCCTGCTGTGCGGGGTCGACCGAGAACATGCCGAAGTAGCCCTTGCCCTCAACGTCGGCAACGTGGGCGCAGGCCACAAGAACGCCTTCGCGCTCGGCCAGCAGGATGGTGGAGCGGGGGCGGTCCAGGTCGGCCTGGATGCCTTCGGCGTCGATGCGGGCGCCATCCAGCAGGTCGGCTTCGGTAGTCCAGCCCACGCGGCTGGCGTCGCCACGGTAGGCCGAGGTGACGAGGGCGATCAGGGCGGGGATGTCGGCCGGCGTGGCGGCGCGGAAGGTCAGGGTGCTCATGGGGGCATTTTAGGTGGGCAGTGGGCGGGCGCAAATGGGGGAGACCCTTGACGGTCCTGGCAACCGCTATGCTCGTGCATTCTTCAAATGCCAGGCGGAGTGCAGGGGTGGGCATACCGAAGGGAATCGCGCTGGCCGCAACTGTCCTGCTTGTGGCTCTTCTGGCTTGCCTGCCGGCGCACGAGGAGAGTGGCGGCATCGCGCCCAACGGCCTGGGGTGCCCGCGTTTCAGTGCGTCCCGTGCGTTGCCAGTGACGGTGGAGGCGCTGCGTGCCGATCCCATGCGTTATCACGGCAGACTGGTGCGCGTACGGGGTGCCTACGTTGAGAGCTTCGAAATGTCTGCGCTGCACCCGGGGCCACCAGTGCAGGATCCATGGGCGGCCGACGGCGTGTGGGTGAATGGAATTCCCGTCACGGCGCTGCCGTCGGAGCAGGCGGTTGAACTCACCGGAATCGTATCGGCGGGCCAACCCGCGTTCCCTTACGGCAAGGGGCACCTTGGGCAATGGCCTGCGGAGCTCTGCGTGTCTTCGATCCTGCCCTTGGCGGCGCCTTGAAAAACGCCGCGGTTTCCCGCGGCGTTCTCGTTGCTTCCGGCTGCGCTGTGAGTCTTACCCCAGCAGCTTGCGTACCTTGGTCAGCGCGGTCATGAACCGCTCGATCTCGGCGTGCGTGTTGTAGAACGCCAGCGAGGCACGGCAGGTGGCGGCGACGCCGAAGTACTGCAGCAGCGGGTGTGCGCAGTGCTGGCCCGAGCGCACGGCCACGCCTTCCAGGTCGAGCAGGGTGGCCAGGTCGTGGGCATGCGCGCCATCGATCAGGAACGAGACCACGGCGGCCTTCTCCGGTGCCTGGCCGATGATGCGCAGGCCATCGACGCGGCGCAGCTCTTCGGTGAAGTGCGCCAGCAGTTCGGCTTCGCGCGCCTCCACGTTGTCCTGGCCAAGCTGCTGCAGGTAGTCGGCGGCCACGCCCAGGCCGATGAAACCGGCGATGTTCGGGGTGCCGGCTTCGAACTTGTGCGGGGCATCGTTGAACACGGTGCCGTCGAAGCTGACTTCCTTGATCATCTCGCCGCCGCCGAGGAACGGTGGCATCGCGTCCAGGTGCTCGCGACGCGCCCACAGCGCGCCGGTACCGGTTGGACCGCACATCTTGTGGCCGGTGATGGCGTAGAAATCGCAGCCGATCGCGGCGACGTCGACCTTGCGGTGTGGCACGGCCTGCGAGCCATCGACCACGGTGATGATGCCGCGCTTGCGCGCTTCGCGGCAGATCTCGCGCACCGGGTTGACCGTGCCCAGCACGTTGGAGACATGGGTGACCGCCAGCAGCTTGACCTCCGGGGTCATCGCCGCGCGCAGCGCATCCAGGTCCAGCGCACCATCGGGAGTGATCTCGGCCACGCGGATGGTGGCACCGGTACGCTGCGCGACCAGCTGCCACGGCACGATGTTGGCATGGTGCTCCATGCGCGACACCAGGATCACGTCGCCGGCCTTCAGCCGCGGCAGCGCCCACGAATACGCCACCAGGTTGATGGCGAAGGTGGTGCCGCTGCACAGCACCAGCTCGCTGGGGCGCACGTTGAGGAAGCGCGCCAGCGTGTTGCGCGCACCTTCGTAGGCATCGGTGGCTTCGCTGCCCAGTGCATGCACCGCGCGGCTGACGTTGGCGTTGTAACGGCGGTAGAACTCGTCCACCGCGCCGATCACCTGCACCGGCTTCTGGCCGGTGTTGGCATTGTCGAAATAGACCAGCGGCTTGCCGTGCACTTCACGCATCAGCAGCGGGAAGTCGAGGCGGACGCGGTCCCAGTCGGGGGCGCCGGTGCGTTCTTCGATCGGGCGCGGCGTGGACAGGTTCATGCCACACCCGCCTCGGCCAGTGCCTTGTCCAGGCGACGTGCCAGCTGCGCACGCAGCGCGTCGGGCAGGATCTTCAGCGGCTCGTGGCAGAACGCGGCGCTCAGCAGTGCCTGCGCCTGGGCCTGCGGCAGGCCGCGCGAGCGCAGGTAGAACAACGCGTTGGCGTCGAGCTGGCCGACGGTCGCGCCGTGCGCGGCCTTCACTTCATCGGCGTCGATCACCAGCGTCGGCTGGGTGTCGATCTCGGCATCGGCCGACAGCAGCAGGTTCTTGTTGGACAGGTTCGCGTCGGTGCCATCGGCGCCTTCGCGGATCTGGATGCCACCATGGAACACCACGCGGCTGCGGTTGGCGGCGACGCCGCGCCACAGCAGTTCGCAGGCGGTATCGCGGGCGATGTGGTCGATACCCAGGCGGGTTTCGACGTGGCGGCGGCCATTGCCAAGCAGCACGCCGTTGGCGGTCAGCTGGGCATTGTCGCCTTCCAGGCGCACGTTCAGTTCATGGCGGCTGAGCGCGGCGCCCAGTTCCAGGTCCACGCGGTGGTACTGCGCGCCGCGGGCCAGCACCGCGTCGGTGCGCAGGAAGCTGGTCTGGCGCGCGCTGCCGGCCTGCACGCGGGCGTGCTTGAGCACGGCATCGCGGGCGACATGGGCATGCAGCACGGTATTGTCCAGGTGGGCGGAGTCGCCCACGCTGAAGCGGTGCTCGACCACGCCGAGGCTGGCGCCGGCACGCAGTTCGATCAGGTGGCGGTGATGCCAGGCCAGGTCGGTCTCGCCCGCCACACTGGCGAATACCAGCTGCAGCGGCGCTTCGACCTGCACGCCTTCGTCCACGCGCAGCACCACGCCTTCATCGGCCAGGGCAGCATTCAGGCGGGCGAAGATCTCCTCGCTGCGCTCGTAGCGGCGGCCAAGGAAACGCACGGCGTCTTCGCCAGCGGCCAGTGCGGCCGACAGCGGCTGCAGCTGCACGCCGGCCGGCAGGGCCTGCACGTCGCTCAGTGCGGCATCCAGGCGGCCATTGACGAACACCAGGCGCGGTGCCGGAATGTCCTCCAGCAGGGCGGCGTCCAGCGCCGGGCCCTGCAGCGGTGCCGCAGCGAACGCACGGCGTTCCAGCTGCCGCAGCGAGGTGTACTTCCAAGCCTCGTTGCGGGCGGCCGGCAGGCCGTCACGCAGGGCCGCATCCAGCACTTCGCGGCGCGCATCGCTGCCGCAGAAGGCCTGGGCCATCGAGTCGAGCAGGGCGCTCATCAGACCGCCGCCTCGGGCACGACCCGGTCCTTCAGGAAATCATAGCCGTGCGCTTCCAGTTCCAGGGCCAGTTCCGGGCCACCGGTCTTGACGATGCGGCCATCGGCCAGCACGTGCACCACGTCCGGCTTGATGTAGTCCAGCAGGCGCTGGTAGTGGGTGATGACCAGGAACGAGCGATCAGCAGCGCGCAGTGCGTTGACACCATCGGCCACGCTCTTCAGTGCATCGATGTCCAGGCCCGAGTCGGTTTCGTCCAGGATCGCCAGCTTCGGTTCCAGCACGGCCAGCTGGAAGATCTCGTTGCGCTTCTTCTCGCCACCGGAGAAGCCTTCGTTGACGCCACGATGCAGCAGTTCGTCCTTCAGGTGCAGCACGGCCAGCTTCTGCCGCACCAGCTTGAGGAACTGCATGGAATCGAGTTCCTCCTCACCGCGTGCCTTGCGCTGGGCGTTCAGCGCCGCGCGCAGGAAGTAGGTGTTGTTCACGCCCGGGATCTCCACCGGGTACTGGAATGCCAGGAACAGGCCGGCAGCGGCACGCGCTTCCGGGTCCTGCTCCAGCAGGTCGACACCGTCGAACTGCACGCTGCCTTCGGTCACTTCGTAGCCGTCGCGGCCGGCCAGGACATTGCCCAGGGTGGACTTGCCGGCGCCGTTCGGGCCCATGATGGCGTGCACCTGGCCGGGCTTCACATCCAGCGACAGGCCCTTGAGGATTTCCTTGTCGCCGATGCGGGCGTGGAGATTTTCGATCTTCAGCATGGTGGGGGTTTCCGTGGGGCGGGCCTGGGCCCGCCGGTAAAGAGAATGCGTTTGCGAGGGGCAGGGGCGGGCGGTCAGCCCACCGAACCTTCCAGCGAGACTTCCAGCAGCTTCTTGGCTTCCACCGCGAACTCCATCGGCAGTTCGCGGAACACCTGCTTGCAGAAGCCGTCGACGATCATCGACACCGCGTCTTCCTGGCTGATGCCACGGGCGCGGCAGTAGAACAGCTGGTCGTCGGAAATCTTCGAGGTGGTGGCCTCGTGCTCGACGGTGGCGCCCGGGTTCTTCACCTCGATGTAGGGGAAGGTGTGGGCGCCGCACTGCTTGCCGATCAGCAGCGAATCGCACTGGGTGTAGTTGCGCGCGCCATCAGCATTGCGGTCGACCTTGACCAGGCCGCGGTAGGTGTTCTGGCCGCGGCCGGCGCTGATGCCCTTGCTGACGATCTTGCTCTTGGTGCGCTTGCCGACGTGGATCATCTTGGTGCCGGTGTCGGCCTGCTGGCGGTGATGGGTCAGCGCGACCGAGTGGAACTCACCGACCGAGTCGTCGCCCAGCAGCACGCACGAGGGGTACTTCCAGGTGATCGCCGAGCCGGTCTCGACCTGGGTCCAGGTGACCTTGCTGCGCGCGCCGCGGCATTCGGCACGCTTGGTGACGAAGTTGTAGATGCCACCGACGCCGTTCTCGTCGCCCGGGTACCAGTTCTGCACCGTGGAGTACTTGATCTCCGCGTCTTCCAGTGCCACCAGTTCGACCACCGCAGCGTGCAGCTGGTTCTCATCGCGCATCGGCGCGGTGCAGCCTTCCAGGTAGGAGACGTAGGCCTTGTCCTCGCACACGATCAGGGTACGCTCGAACTGGCCGGTGTGGCCGGCGTTGATGCGGAAGTAGGTGCTCAGTTCCATCGGGCAGCGCACGCCTTTGGGAATGAACACGAAGCTGCCATCGGAGAACACCGCCGAGTTGAGCGCGGCGAAGTAGTTGTCACCCACCGGCACCACGGTGCCCAGGTACTGGCGCACCAGCTCCGGGTGTTCCTTGATGGCCTCGGACATCGAGCAGAAGATGATGCCCTTCTCAGCCAGTTCCTTGCGGAAGGTGGTACCGACGGAGACCGAGTCGAACACCGCGTCCACCGCCACGCCGGCCAGCTTGGCGCGCTCGTGCAGCGGCACGCCCAGCTTGTCGTAGGTGTCGAGCAGTTCCTTCGGCACGTCGTCCAGCGAGGCGTACTTCGGGCCCTTCGGCGCCGAGTAGTAGCTGAGCGCCTGCAGATCGATCGGGGCGATCTCCAGCTTGGCCCAGTCCGGCATCGGCATGGTCAGGAAGTGGCGGTAGGCGTCCAGGCGCCACTGCGTCATCCACTCCGGCTCGTCCTTCTTGGCCGACAGGGCACGGATGGTGTCCTCGTCCAGGCCCGGCGGCAGGGAGTCCGACTCGATCTCGGTGATGAAGCCAGCCGAATACTTGCGGCCGAGCTGCTCGTGGATCTCGCGGTTGGGGGTGTCGTCGTGGGCGACGTTTTCGATGGTTTCGGTGGCCATGGGGGGCTGCCTGTGGATCAGGAGACGACGTCGACAGCGATGGTGCGGCGCTGTTCGTCATCGGCAAGGGGAAGGGGGGGCAGGATCTGCGCAAGACTGACGTCGCGCAGGGCCTCGGAGACCACGTCGTTGATCAACCGCCAGCTGCTGCGCGCGCCGCACTTGGGTGCCATGCCGCACTGGTGGTGGTCGTGGCTGCATTCGGTCAGGGCCAGCGGCCCTTCCATCGCTTCGACCACTTCGAACAGCGAGATCTCGATGGCCGGGCGGGTCAGCCGGTAGCCGCCACGGACGCCGCGCAGGCCTTCGACCAGGCCGGCCTGGGCCAGCGGCTTGAGTACCTTGCTGACGGTGGGCGGCTCCAGGCCGGTGAATTCGGCCAGTTCGGTGGCACTGAGCACCTCGCCCGGACGGGCGGCGAGCACGGTCAGCACGACGGTGGCGTAATCGGTGAGCTTGGTGACGCGCAACATGGGGATGCGAGTGGTTCTTAAAGCGGACTGAAATTGTACGCTTTTATTCGCCACCATCCAACCCGGGCATTCAGCCGGCGCTGGGGCCGGGCCGGGAGGCTCTGCCAGCGGGCGCTGCCGGGGGCGCCATGCTGCGCCAACCGGGTGATTTTCGCAATCACCCGGAATGGGCGAGAATCCCTGTTCCATCCGCTGCAAACAGCCCGTGCCGATGCCGAAGAAGATCCAAGCCCGCAAGTCCGCCATCCATGGCAACGGCGTGTTCGCCGTCGCCCCGATCAAGCAGGGCGAGCGCGTGATCCAGTACAAGGGCCTGCTGCGCAGTCATGGCGACGTTGATGCCGATGACAGCGGCGACGTCGAAAGCGGCCATACCTTCCTGTTCACCCTCAATGACGACTGGGTGATCGATGCCAACTACAAGGGCAACGACGCGCGCTGGATCAACCACAGCTGCGACCCGAACTGCGAGGCGGTGATCGAGGAAGATGAGGACGGCGACAGCCGTGGCGACAAGGTGTTCATCGAGGCGCTGCGCGATATCAAGGCTGGCGAAGAGCTGACCTACAACTACGGCATCACCCTGGCCGAGCGCCACACCGCCAAGTTGAAGAAGATCTGGGAATGCCGCTGCGGCTCGCCCAAGTGCACCGGCACCATGCTGCAGCCCAAGCGCTGACCGGTACCGGGTAGGGCCGGCCGCTGGCCGGCATGGCGCGATGCAGGAGCCGGCCAGCTGCCGGCACTTGCGGGAGGCTCTCCACCTGCCGTGCACGGCAGGGTCACCGCCGTGCAAGGGCCGTTCGTCCACGCTGTGCACTCCCCCAACTGGAGTGCACCCATGGCAGAGCGATTGAAGGGCAAACAGATCGCAATCCTCGCGACCCACGGCTTTGAACAGTCCGAATTGACCGAGCCCAAACGGCTGCTGGAAGCGGAAGGTGCGCGGGTCAGCGTGGTGTCGCCCGCAAAGGAGGCGACCATCAAGGGCTGGAAAGAGAAGAACTGGGGCGACGCCGTCGCGGTCGACATCCCGCTGGATGAGGCGGATCCGGCGGGCTTTGATGCCCTGGTGCTGCCGGGAGGTGTGATCAATCCGGACACACTGCGCACCGACGACGCGGTGCTCAGCTTCATCCGCTCAGTGGATGAAGCCGGCAAGCCCGTCGCCGCGATCTGTCATGGCCCGTGGCTGCTGATCAACAGCGGGCTGGCCGATGGCCGCGAGCTGACTTCCTGGCCCTCCCTTCAGCAGGATCTGGCCAACGCCGGTGCGAACTGGCGCGACGCCGAGGTCGTGGTAGACGGCAACGTGATCACCAGCCGCAAGCCGGATGACATTCCTGCTTTCAGCGAGGCGGTGGTCAAGGCACTTGCCGCGTGATCCGCTATACCGGTAGTGGGGGGGGGGGGGGGGGGGGGGGGGGGGGGGGGGGGGGGGGGGGGGGGGGGGGGGGGGGGGGGGGGGGGGGGGGGGGGGGGGGGGGGGGGGGGGGGGGGGGGGGGGGGGGGGGGGGGGGGGGGGG
>NZ_JBAWUK010000006.1:0-121730 GCF_037079935.1 Stenotrophomonas maltophilia group sp. Smal12
CATCGAGATGTTCTACAACCCGATCCGCCGGCATGGTTCCGCTGGCGGCGTGTCACCGGTAGAGTTTGAAAGGCGCTACGCGCAGAGCGGCAACTGAGTGTCTACAGAACTCTGGCCGGTCCAGTACCAAGGGGCATTGTGCAGATGATTCGCCCCGCCACATGGTGACATGCAGCGCCTTACTTCGCAGATTTCACGTATTAACGTGACGCGTCACACGCAATCGGAAGCGCATTGCTGGACAGGCATGTCGCATCTGCCTCGCTCACAACCTCGCCGGGCAAATGCCGACACTCGTCATGCGTGCACCACCGACATGGCCGATAGCGTTGCAGCGCAAGGCTCCAGCTTGTTTTCGTCGTATGCAACGATTCTGAAAATGTTGAAAGTAGTGACGTCATCAGCCCTACTGCATTGGCATCGCGCACAACCGGGCGTATTCCTTGCCGTGCCACCTTGAACAGGTGGCCGGGATTCGAAACCCCGGTTCTACGCTGAAGTAAACGCTTGCCAGCCGGCATCACCCATCAGGTGGTGCCGGCTGGCAATCCGTCGGCCTGCTATGGCGGGCGGTGCGTGGAGGCCTTGCGCCTGCCGGTTTAGCGTAGACCGGGTTTCGAACCTCGCATCGTCCGCCACCTTTATCGGTGGCGGCTTCTGCATGCACGCAAGGAGCCCCGCCATGACCCAGCCCCACTCCCCTGCCCCGCACCCGATCCACGACGCGCCTGCGAATGGCCCTGCGCTGGACCCGAACACCCTCATCGCCCTGCTGCACAGCATCGGCTCTGGCGTCGCCTCCGATGGCCAGCCGTGGCCTGAACGCCATCAGATGCCCGGTAGACGCATCGCCTTGGCGGATACCGATTGCTCGCTGGCCGGGCTTCGCGTGGTCCTGGAGATTCTGCTGGCCGCGCAGCGCGCCCGCGAAAATGGCGAGCTGGAGCAGTACGTTGGCCCGCGCGTGATGGAGGGGCTGATCATGGCCGGAATCGGCCTTAGCGCACACGCCAGTACCCGACTGCATCCGGAGGGCTGAGTGGCCTGGTGGCGCTGGGCGGCCACCGCGCTCTGTCTTGTGGTGGTGGTTGCGGCACAGACGCAGTGGCTGGCACCGCCCAAGCCCTCGCCTATCGGTTTCCACAGCATCCCCGGCGATCGCTTTCTGCAGTTGCGCCGCCAAGCCATGCAGTTCGTGCAGGCTCGGCCACTACAGAGCTTCCAGTTCGTTGAGCGGCGCCGAGATGCCGAGTTCCAGGTTCATTGCCGAGGCATACCCGTGCTGTGGCTGGAGAGGCGCTCGCAACATCTGCTGTTGCAGGTCTCACTGGACGCGAAGCAGCGGGCGCCTGCCGTTATGCGGTTGCGGGCGCTCCTCGAATGGCAGTTGGAGCCGTTGGGTTACCTGGAGCAGGTCCTGGCTGACGTGCCGGAACCTGTTCTGTTGGATCGGGTGCTGCAGATTCTTGCTGGTGATGTGCCTGATGGGGCGCGATGTGGCGTGCCGTAGTCGAGCATGGCTCGACTCTACAGGGCTGCGGGCAGCGAGGGTTCGGGGTCCGGCTCTGCCGCTAGTCATCTGCTTGACGGGCGTTGGCACCGTGATCGTGCGACTCGACCTCGGCATCGATCCAGCCCGCATCGCGCGCACGCGCAAGATCTTCTGGCGTATCGATATCCAGGCCCAGTGCCGGTGCCTTTAGGACATGCACCGTATCGGCAGGAAGTTGCCGCAGGCGCGCTCCGAAGCCGCGGTCACCGGTTGCACGCGCAGAGTTGAACCATGCACGCGGCACTACTGCAGGAATGCCAGGCGCGTCTCCATGACGGGTGCCAGCGCACCCTGACGCCGAGGCGCGGGCACCCGAAAGCAGCGCCTGCAGATGGGAGCGCTCGATTGCGGGCTGGTCGCATGCCACGACCATCACCGCGGTCACCGTGGGCAGCAGGTGTGCGCCGGCAACCTGCAGACTGCTCGCCAGGCCGCGTTCCCAGTGCTGGTTGGTTACCGGGGTGGCGTCCAGCCCGGCAATGCTGGATGTCACGGCCTGTGCGTTCGCGCCGACCACGACCAGTACCTGCGCTGGCGCGACCTCGCGCGCCAACCGCACCACGCGATGTACCAGGGTCTCGCCCTGCCGGGTCAGAAGCTGCTTGGGCTGGCCAAGTCGGGTGCTCCCGCCGGCAGCCAGCACGACGACCGCATGCGCATCAGTCACCTGCCGTGCGCGCTTCGCCATTGCTGCAGCTGCGCAGCGATGCTGAGCGAAATCGCCTCTGGCCCTCGGCCGCCGATGTCCAGGCCGACCGGTGACCGAAGTCTCGGGGAAAGGCGGTGGCGCTGATCCGGTGTCAGCAACTTGAACAGGTCCTCGCGCCTTCGCCGCGGACCCAGCAGTCCAATGAACATAACTTTGGTATCAGCCAGGGCCACCAGCGCCTCCCGGTCCAGTTCGAAATCGTGATGCATCACCAGTACCGCGTCGCACGGGTCGCCATGAAGGGCCTCGGCCGGGCTGGTCTGAAGATGCGCGTCTGCGCACTGCCCGGCTGAGGCCCAGCGCGCTCGCCGTTCGGCCACGCTGACCCGCCACCCCAAGCCCCGCAGCAACGGAACCAGGAGGGGCGTTTCCGGACCGCCCCCCAACACCAGGGCCCGCGGAAGCCGGGGCAACGGCAAACGCCACGCACCCTCGCCAAAGGACTGCGTACCGTCCATCGGGTGCAGCTGCCACGTCCGCTCGCGACAGCCCGCGCGGAAAACGATCTGCCCCGATGCGCGCAGCTCGCGCTGTAGTGGCACGCCCTCGCGCAGCCATGCCTCGATGACGTCGTCGATGCCGGCCATGGCACGCAAGGGCAGGAGCGCAATCCGCAGCCGGCCGCGGCACCCGAGCGCGGACCCACTCAACAGATCGTCGTCACTGCGGGTGTCGATCTCAATCCAGTCGACCCGGCCTGCAGCGCTCACCTGCTCCGCGCGTCGCGCGAGCTCGGGCTCCAGGCATCCGCCGCTCAGCCAGCCGACCTGGCTGCCGTTGCAGAACAGCACCATGTCGCCGGCACCGGCGTAGGTGGAGCCATCGGTTTCCAGCACCAGCGCGAGCACGGCGTACTCCCCCGCGCGCACGCGCGTCAATGCCGTCTCGAGTACGCCGCGCGGGCTGCCTTCGGCGAGGAAGCCCGGCGCTGCCGACAGGTCCTCGGCAAGATCGCCGGGCTCCCCTCCGCCTGCGGCGGAGACCTCCAGAGTGGTCGAGGCTGCGGGTCGGTCCATGCGCACCGTCAGCCTACGTCGGGCAAGCCGGGCAGCAGCTTGTCCAGGGTAATGGGATAGTTGCGCACGCGCACGCCGGTTGCGTTGTAGACCGCATTGGCGATCGCGGCGCCGACCCCGCAGATGCCCAGTTCACCCACACCCTTGGCCTTCATCGGCGAGATCACCGGATCCAGCGTGTCGAGGAAGACCACTTCCTGGTACGGGATGTCGGCGTGCACGGGAACCTCGTAGCCGGCCAGGTCGTGGTTGATGAACAAGCCAAGCCGTTTGTCGACCACCAGCTCCTCCATCAGGGTCGCGCCCGCGCCCATCACCATCCCGCCGATGACCTGGCTGCGCGCAGAGAGCGGATTGAGGATCCGCCCGCCATCGCATACGGCAAGCATGCGGCGGATGCGCGTCTCTCCCGTGTAGGCATGCACGGCAACCTCGCAGAAATGCCCTGCATAGGTGCCCACGTCATAGCCTTGCTTGAAGTCGCCGAAGGCAATGCCGTCCTCCGCCGACAGTGTCCCCGCCTCTGCCAGCTTGATCGTCCGCCCACCCGCCTGGATGCGGCCATTGGCGAAGTCTGCGGTGTCGCCGTCGAAGCCCAGTTTCTCGCCCACCTTGCGGCGCAGGCTGACGCACGCCGCGTACACGCCTGCGGTGGAGCTTGCCGCGCCCCACTGGCCGCCGGAACCGGCGGAGGCGGGATGACGGGAGTCGCCGAGGGTCACCTGGACCCGCTCCAGCGGCACGCCCATGGTTTCGGCTGCCGTCTGCGCGATGATTGTGTAGGAGCCGGTGCCGATGTCGGTCATGTCGGTCTCGACAATCACTCCGCCCTGGCCGTCAAGCCTGACCCGCGCCGCCGACTTCATTGTCGGTGCACCGCGATAGCCCGCAGATACGCCCATGCCGATCAGCCAGTCCCCTTCCCTGACCTGCGCCGGCCTGGGGTTGCGCTTGTTCCAGTTGAAGCGCTCCGCGCCTTCGCGCAGGCAGCGCACCAGGTTGCGGTCGGAGAACTTCTTGGACGGATCGCCGGGTACCACCTCGGGCTCGTTGAGGATGCGGAACGCGATCGGGTCGAGGCCCAGCTTCTCGGCCATTTCGTCCATCGCCACTTCCAGCGCCATGTGGCCGGGTGCTTCGCCCGGTGCGCGCATCGCATTGCCTTCGGGCATGTCGAGCGTGGCGATGTAATTGGCCACCAGGCGGTTGGCGCCTGCATAGAGCTTGGGCGTCTGCAGGGTGCCGTTCTCGCCGTCCTCACCGTTGATGTTGCCCGACCAGTTCTCATGGGCGATGGCGGAGATCCGGCCATCCTTTCCGCAGCCGATCCGCACGCGCTGGAGGGTGGCGTGCCGGTGCGTGGTGTTGTTGGGCATCAACGGGCGCTGCAGTGCGATCTTCACCGGCCGCCCGACCTGCTTGGCCGCCAGCGCGGCCAGCACCGCGTCGGCACGGATGAACAGCTTGCCGCCGAAGCCGCCGCCGATATAGGGCGAGTCCACGCGCACCTTGGCAGGATCGATGCCGAGGATCGCCGCCATGCCCTGCCTGGCCCAGTCGATCATCTGGTTCGCCGTCCATAGCGTGAGCGTGTCGCCCTCCCAGGCGGCGATGGTGGCGTGCGGCTCCATCATCGAATGACTTTCGTCGGAGGTGTGGTAGGTCTCGTCGAGCTTGACCGCCGCGCTCGCGTAAGCGGTGTCGAAATCGCCGAGCGTCTGCCGGTCGGGCTTGCCACCGCGCCCCTTTGCCAGCGGCGCGGACGGCGCCAAGGCTGGGAAATCGAAGCGGCCCTTGCCGCGCTCGTAGCGGGTGCGGATCAGCGCCGCGGCGGCGCGGGCCTGCTCGAAGGTCTCTGCCACCACGCAGGCGATGGCCTGGTGGTAGTGGGCCACTTCGGGTCCGCCGAACAGCGGCGCGTTGTTCCAGTTCGATTTGCCGACCGGCGTGGTTTCCGGTGCGGTGATGACCGCCAGTACGCCGGGGGCGGCGCGTGCGCGGGAGGCATCCATCGAAATGATGCGCCCCTTGCCGATGCCCGCACCGACGATGTAGCCGTAGGCCTGGTTCGGAGCCACGTCATGGCGCTCGTAGGCATAGGGGGCGGTGCCGGTGGTCTTGCGTGGACCGTCGATGCGCGGCGTCGACTTGCCGACGACCTTGGCCTTGTCGAACAGGTTGTCGCCGGCGGGGGCGTTGAATTCAAGGAGCATCAGCGCTCTCCTTCCACCAGCACGGCTGCTAGGGTGCGCTCGGCGAGCGCGATCTTGAACGCGTTCTCCCGCGTCGGGCGGGCACCGGCGAACACCTGCCGGGTCGCGGCCTTTACGCCGTCGCGCAGCAGCGGTTCGGCTGCCTCGACGCGCCACGGCTTCGGCGCGACCCCACCGAAGGCGAACCGCGCCGAGCCGTCACGCTGCACGACCGCGGCGACCGACACCAGTGCGAACGCATAGGACGCGCGGTCACGTACCTTGTGGTACACGTGCCGACCGCCCAGGGGTTGTGGCAGCGTGACGTGGGTGATCAGCTCACCGCGCTGCAGCACGTTGTCCTGCTGCGGCCTGTCGCCGGGGGAGCGATGGAAATCGGCAATCGGGATGCTGCGCGTACTGCCGTCACCCCTGACGGTCTGGATCGAGGCGTCCAGCACCCGCAGGGCCACCGCCATGTCGCCCGGATAGGTCGCGATGCAGCTGTCCGAAGTGCCGATCACGCCCATCTGCCGGGAGAACCCCTCGAGTGCGCCGCAGCCGGATCCGGGCAGGCGCTTGTTGCAGGGCAGATTGGGATCGTAGAAATACGGGCAGCGCGTGCGCTGCAGCAGGTTGCCGCCGGTGGTGGCTTTGTTGCGCAACTGCCCGGAAGCACCTGCCACGATCGCGCGGGTCAGCACCGCGTAGTCGCGGCGCACGCGCTCATGTGACGCCAGTGCGGTATTGGTGACCAGCGTGCCGATGCGCAGGCCGCCTTCGTCGGTGGGTTCGATCCTGTCCAGGCCGATGTCCTGCACATCGACCAGGTGCGCTGGCGTCTCGACCTCCAGCTTCATCAGGTCGAGCAGATTGGTCCCTCCGGCCAGGAACTTCGCGCCCTCGGTACCGGCGACGGCCTTGGCGGCCTCGGCCGGGGATTTCGCGCGTTCGTAACTGAAGGCCCTCATGCGCGCCTCCCTGCAGAGGTGACGCCAGCGACCTCTGCCATCGCCTCGGCAATATTGGAATAGGCGCCGCAGCGGCAGAGGTTGCCGCTCATGCGTTCGCGCATTTCCATGTTGGTGGCCCGGGGCCGTGCGCTGATGTCCGCCTGTACATGGCTGGGCACACCCCGCTTGATCTCGTCCAGGACCGCCACCGCCGAACAGATCTGCCCCGGCGTGCAATACCCGCACTGGTAGCCATCATGCTTGATGAAGGCGGCCTGCATCGGATGCAGGTCATCGGGAGTTCCGAGGCCTTCGATGGTGGTGATGGCATCGCCCTGGTGCTGTACCGCCAGGCTGAGGCAGGCATTGATGCGCTCACCGTTGACCAGCACGGTACAGGCACCGCATTGACCGTGGTCGCAGCCCTTCTTGGTCCCGGTCAGCTTCAGATGTTCGCGCAGGGCATCGAGCAGCGTGGTCCGGGTGTCGAGCTCAAGCTCCCGCCGCTCGCCGTTGACGGTCAAGGCCACCGTGCTGATGACCGGCGGCCTGGGCGGCGGGGGCGCCGCCAGTTCGGCGGCGAGCGATGATGCCCCCGGTGCGGCGGACATCGCCACGGTCGTGACGCCGCCGGCGATCACCTGGCGACGCGTCAACTTCATTCCTTCATCACAACTTGGCACAGTGACCTCCTGGCGTTCGGGGAAACCCCGTGGCTGGATGGACGCGCTCACACTACCGAAGGGCCACTATGCCCATCTGCGGGGTACAGATCTGTGAAGTCGGCGAAATGTACGAACCTGCCAAGGCAGTCAGCCTGAGTGCCCAGAAGAACATGTTGTAGCAAGTCCGAAGAAATCGACTGCATCCAGCCCTTTCATGGACACCCGGACTCATTCCCAGCCTGCAGGCCAACTACGGCGGGCTTGTCTGAGTTGCCACTTCCCATGGTCGAGCATGGCTCGACTCTACAGAGGCGAAGCCTGCGGGCCGACCCGCACATGCACCGCATGGCTGATGCCACGATGGAACATCTTGGCGTATGGGCAGACGCGTTCGGTGTTGCGCACCAGTTCGCAGGCGAGGTTCTCATCCATGCCGGGAAGATGTACCACGATCTCGGCCGACAGCAGGTACAGCCCATCTGCCGGATCACGGGCGAAGGTGACCGCCACCTCGATGCTGGGGTTGTGCAGCAGCAGGCCGGCACGCGCGGCCACCAGCACCAGTGCACCGTGGAAGCAGCCGGCATAGCCCGCAGCCAGCAGCTGCTCGGGATTGGCGCCGCCGCCAGGCCCGCCGAGCTCCGGCGGCAGGCGCAGGTCCACCGCCAGTGCACCGTCGTCCGATCGCACGACGCCGGACGCCCGCCCATGCTGGGCCTGGCCTCCGCTCACCCGCACGCGGCCGGTGTACAGCGGCTTCACGTCGTCGCCCTGGTAGCGGTCCAGCATGGCAGGCGAAGGCGGCTTCAGCTCGGTCATTGCACGGCTCCATCAAACGCAGCTGCGGCAGGCGATCGATTCGCCGCTCAGGCAGGCTGCCGCTGCAACAGACCGGACTGCTGCAGCCAGGCTTCGAAATCGACCTGCCCCAGCCACGCGTGGCCGGCCGGCACCAGCGTCTCGATCTGCAGCGGCGCGCCGAAGTACAGTGCATCGGCGTCCGCCACCACCTGCCGGGAATCACCCGTCAGTTGCAGATAGCGCCTGGCCAGATCCGCCATCGCGCTGCGCTGCGGCCCGGCGATCTCCAGCACGCCATTGGCTGGCGCCTGCTGCGCGATGCGTGCCACCGCTTCGGCAACATCCTCGGCGGCAATCGGCTGCACGTCGGCGGCCGGCAGCCGCACGGCCGTCCCGTCGCCGGCGGACTGGATGATGCCCGGCAGGAACTCGAAGAACTGCGTGGAATGGATGATGGTGTACGGCAGGCCCGAGTCGCGGATCAGCCGCTCCTGGGCGATCTTGCCGCGGAAGTAGCCACTGGCGGCAAGCTTGTCGGTGCCAACAACAGAAAGCGCGACATGGTGGCGCACGCCGGCACGGGTGGCGGCCGCAAGTATGTTGTGGCTGGCGGTCACGAAGAACGAAAGCACTGCTGCGTCTTCGAACGAGGGCGAGTTGGCCAGGTCCACCACCACGTCGACGCCGTCCATGGCGGCATCCAGGCCCTCACCGGTCAGCACATCCACCCCGGTGGAGGGCGCTGCCACCACGATCTCATGCCCGGCGACACGCAGGCGCTCCACCACCTTGCTGCCGATGCGGCCGGTACCACCGATGACGAGGAACTTCATTGCGTGTCTCCTGGAATATAGAGGGGCTACCGGCGTGTGGCCGGGCGCAGGCATCGTAGGTGGCGCGGGCGCGAGGCAGTAGGTCCGTGACCGGCCGCGCACTGTTGCCCGGCACGCACCAGTACGCTCAGGCCAAGGCAGGCTGTGCGCCTGGCTTCAGAGGGGTGGCCTGCTGGCGTGCTTCCCAGTGCGAGATCACATCCAGTTCGAGCGCGCGCACCCGCTGCGTGCTGAAGTCGATGAAGGCACGCACGCGCTTGGGCAGCTGGCGGCGGCTGAGGTAGCACAGGTAGTGGCCGCGATCGAGTGGCGCATGCCGATCCAGGCAGGTCACCACCCTGCCCGCCCACAGCGCTTCACGCACCTGATAGCTGGGCAGCTGGGCGATGCCCAGCCCGTCGATGACGGCCTGCAGGGCCAGGTCGGCATCGTTGAACACCAGTGCGGTCGGCGGCTGCAGGTGCACTTCGGCACCGTGGACACGGAATTCCCAGGGCTGCATGCGTCCGCCCGGCAGGCGCCGCCCGATGCAGGCATGCGTGGGCAGCGTGTCCACCGACGCGGGCAGGCCGTGCACCTGCGCGTACGCCGGTGATGCACATACGACCAGCTGCATCGGCACCAGCTGCTTGGCGATCACTTGGCTGTCTTCCAGTAGGCCGTCGCGAAACGCCACGTCGATGCGATCACCGGCCAGGTCGGGGGCCTGCTCGTCCAGCAGCAGCTCCACGGATACCTGCGGGTACTCGGCACGGAAGGCTGCCAGCAAGGGCGCAATCACCCGACGGCCGAAGCCGTGGCTGGCACTGATGCGCAGGTGCCCGCGCGGCGGGCCCTCGCGCAGGTCGCGCATTTCCTCCAGCGCCTGCAGGATGCAGGTCACGCCCGGGTTGCAGCCCTCCAGGAACAGCTCGCCTTCGCGGGTGAGCGTGGTCGAGCGCGTGGTGCGCAGGAACAACCGCACGCCCAGCTGGCTTTCCAGCTTCTGCACGCTGCGGCTGACGGCCGAGCGGCCGATGCCGAGCCGGTCGGCCGCGCGCGCGAAGCTGCCCTCGGACGCCACTGCAATGAAGGCCAGCACGCCGGCGTAGCTGGTGGAGAAGGACGCATTGAGCGCATCGTGGCCGTCGCTGGCCAGGCGGGGCGTTGCGGCGTTCATGGGTGGCCTGGCTCCGGGCGGGCACGTTGTGCGTGCAGGTGGCTCCGCGCCAGCTTCAACCGTTGCCTGCACGCGGCAAGATCGAGCCCCAGCAGGGGCACGATGTCCTCGAATCCGGCACCCAGCACGTCATGCAGCAACAGTACCGCACGTGCATCGGGCGGCAGTTCGCGCAATGCGGAGAGGAAGGCCTGCCAGACCTGTTCGCTGGCAGGGCGCGATGCGGTGCGCAGGTGCGATGAGGTGTCCATGCCCGGCAGACGGCCGAGCATCGCCCGCTGTGACAGGACATTGGTGCTCTTCATGCAACAGCGTGCGGCCCGGCCCCCGCCTACCGACATTGCGAATGCAGGCCTAGCCTCGCTGTGCCCTTCACACGCTACAGGAACACACCATGACCGCACGCCTGGATTACGCCGCGCAATCCCCCGAACTGTTCAAGAAGCTCGGCCTCTACTCGCATGCCGCCCACACCGCCTCGATCGAAGGTGCCATCATCGATCTGGTCAACATCCGTGCATCGCAGCTCAACGGCTGTGGCTTCTGCCTGGACATGCACGTGAAGGAGGCCACCCTGCGTGGTGAGCGCCCGCTGCGCCTGCATCACCTGGCGGCATGGCGTGAATCGACGCTGTTCAGCCCGCGCGAGCGCGCCTGCCTGGCCTGGACCGAAGTACTGACCCAGCTGCCGGCACAGGGCGTGCCCGACGAGCTGTACGCGCGCGTGCGCGGCCAGCTGTCCGATCAGGAGATTGTCGACCTCACCCACGCGGTGATGGCGATCAACGCCTGGAACCGCGCCAACGTTGCCTTCCGTACCACGCCCGGCACGCTGGACGCGGCCTTTGGCCTGGACAAGGCCGGCCTAGCCTGATCCTTCCGCCGCTGCCCCATGCTGCGGCCCTGCTCTACCGCTTTGGAGACCTGCCATGCGTCGTTCTGTTCTGGCCCTGTTTGCGCTGCTGCCACTGTGCGGCGCTGCCGCCACCCCGCCCTCTGCTGCGCCCCAGCCCCTGGTGCGCGAGGTGATGACCCGCGCCCTGCCGGAGCAGCCCGGCAAGGAAGCGCTGATCCTTACCGTGGAGTATCCGCCGGGTGGCGCCGATCCTGTCCACCGCCACGATGCCCATGGCTTCGTCTATGTCCTGGAAGGGCGGATCGTGATGGGTGTTGCTGGCGGCAAGGAAGTCACCCTTGGCCCGGGCGAGGCCTTCCATGAAGGCCCGGCCGATCTGCACACCGTAGGCCGCAACGCCAGCGCCACCGAGCCGGCGAAGTTCGTGGTGTTCCTGATCAAGGACATCGGCAAGCCGGCGGTGCTGCCGCCGCACTGATCGCACGTCCGGCGCTGGCACCAACGACAGGTTCCCGGGTGTCACAATCCGGGGACCTGTCCCGTCTACGCTGGCATGGACGAATCCACTGCGCTGTTCTCACGCCTCCGCCCACGCCTGTTCGGCGTGGCCTACCGCATGCTTGGGTCTTCGCACGAAGCCGAAGACGTGGTGCAGGATGTCTGGCTGCGCTGGCATGGCACCGACCAGTCACAGATCGAGAATCCGGAAGCCTGGCTGGTGGCGACCACCACCCGTCGCGCCATTGATGGCCTGCGCCTGGCCCGGCATGCGCGCGAACACTATGTGGGCATGTGGTTGCCCGAGCCGCTGCTGACCGATGACACCGCCACGCCCGAGTACGTGCTGGAAACCGCCAGCGATCTGTCGGTCGCCTTCCTCAGTGTGCTGGAACGGTTGGCCCCGGATGCGCGTGCGGCTTTCCTGCTGCACGATGTGTTCGATCAGGATTACGCGGTGGTCGCGCGCACCCTGGACAAGACAGAGGCCGCCTGCCGGCAGATCGTGCATCGCGCGCGCCAGCAGCTCAGGCAGGAGCGCCCCCGCTACAACGTCCCGCAGGACGTGCACCAGAAACTGCTGCGCCGCTTCGCCGAGGCTGCATCCAGTGGCGATTTCCGCACGATGAAGGCGTTGATGGCCGAATCGGCCGAGCTGGTGGGTGACGGCGGCGGTATCGTCACCAGCTTCCCAGGGCCGATGGTCGGGGGCGCACGCATTGCCCAGCTGCTGTATGCCCCGCACCTGCGGCGCAGCGCGCAGTTGCGGATGGTACCGGCCATGCTCAACGGACGGCTGGGACTGCTGCGCTATTTCGATGGCGAGCTGGAGGCGGCGATGGCCTTCGAGACCGATGGCGAGCGGATCACGCAGGTTCTGGTGCAGCGCAACCCGCGCAAGCTGCAGCGGTTGGCTCGCCCTATCGCCATCCAGTAGTTCCACGCCAGCCAGGGATGGCGTCCGTTGCCGGCCGCCCTTGCGGGATTCGAGCGGGGCGCCGATGCGCCCCGTCGAAAACTTCTGCTTGCGCTGTAACCGCAGGATCCGATCAGAAGTCCCAGAACACCGGCACCCAGCGGAAAGTCTCGCCCTCCAGCGACACCCGGCCCACTGACGGGAACGGAAGATGCGTGGCCACCAGCATTTCGCCGGTGCCGGCCAGTTCCTTCAGCAGAGCAACGCGAACGCGTGCGGATTCCTCCGGGTCGTGCTCGAAGCCGTTGTGCCAGTTCGGTTGGTCGAAGCCGACCGCGAACACCGCGTCACCGGCAAAGGTCAGGGCCTGCCCCGCAGACGCCACGCGCACCACGCAGTGGCCCGGGGTATGCCCACCGGTACGGCGGGCCGTCACGCCCGGTGCGATCTGCTGTTCGTCCTGGAAGGTGTGCACATAGCTGCTGTA
The DNA here is from genome assembly GCF_037079935.1 of Stenotrophomonas maltophilia group sp. Smal12. Taxonomy (NCBI): domain Bacteria; kingdom Pseudomonadati; phylum Pseudomonadota; class Gammaproteobacteria; order Lysobacterales; family Lysobacteraceae; genus Stenotrophomonas; species Stenotrophomonas maltophilia group sp. Smal12. The sequence goes on from NZ_JBAWUK010000006.1 coordinate 12,638, forward strand.
CTCGGCCCAGAAGTGCTTGGCCATGGCGCGCAGCGCATCGGGGAAGCCCTGCGGCATGTTGGTACGGCTGAAGTCCGGCGACTTCCAGAACTCGACTTCCGCGGCTGCGACGTGGATTTTCAGGTCCGGGCGCAGCTGTTCCTTTACGCCTTCAACCAGCAGGCCGCCGACGTGGTCCATGTGCATGTGGGTGATCACCACGTCGGTGATTTCGCTCAGGTTGATACCGGCGGCACCGAGGCGGCGGATCAGCTGGCCGGCGCGCGGCAGCTGCAGGTCCGGGTCCATGCCCAGGCCGGCATCGATGAGGATGGCGCGATCACCGCTGTGCACCACCATCACGTTCAATGCCCAGTCGAAAGCATCCTGGGGCAGGTACATCTCTTCGAACCATTGGGCACGGTCGTCCGCCGGCACGTTGTGGCCGAGCATCTGGGTGGGCAACGGAAGGACGCCATCGCTGATCACCAGCACTTCGATGTCGCCCACTTTCAGGGCGTAGCGCGAGGGCACCAGTTCATCGAGGGCGGGAGCAATGGGCGCGGCGGTGTTTTCCATACTGAACATGAGGGATCTCCACGATGAGGCGTTGGGCGGGCAGCAATGCAAGGCTGGCGCGAACGAATCCGGGCGCTTGCCCATGGCGCAGGCCGTGACATTGCCAGGGCACGGTTGCCTGGCAGGCCAGCGCTGCGGAGTTCATGGGAAGACGGGCCACTGCGCGGGCAATGGGCCCGGAACACGGCAGGTGCCGTGTGGGATCAGCCTAGGCAGCACGCCGCAGGTGCGGTAGGTCCGTGAAGGGGTACGTCATGTTGCGTTCCGGGAAGCAATGCGGCAGCGGCTGCAATGTCACCATTGCAAGCGCCTCTGGCTCGTTCGGTGGTGCGCAGGCCCAGGTCGGGCAGCTTCGGACGATCATTCAGTCGACCCTGCTGTGGATTCGTGCACGCAGGACGATCTATCAAGAAATTCGGACTTGTCATATCCCTGGCGCCTGATCGCGGGCGCAAAGTACCTCTCACCACCCACCCATGAGAGTTCCCGCATGAACACCTTCGCCCGTACCCTGGCCGTTGCCGCCCTCGCCCTCTCGGTCCAGGCCGGCCTGTCCGCGCAGGCTGCCGAACCGGCCACGCCGGCGGCAGTCACCAGCATCGCGCGCACCGCCAGCTACATCACCACCGCCGATGGCGTGCAGCTGTACTACAAGGACTGGGGCCCGAAGAACGGCCCGGTCGTGACCTTCAGCCACGGCTGGCCGTTGAACTCGGACAGCTGGGAGTCGCAGATGATCTTCCTGGCCAACCATGGCTACCGCGTGATCGCGCATGACCGTCGTGGCCACGGTCGTTCCAGCCAGCCGTGGGATGGCAACGACATGGATCACTACGCTGATGACCTGGCCACGGTGATCAATACGCTGGACCTGCACGATGTGACCCTGGTGGGCTTCTCCACCGGTGGCGGCGAAGTGGCGCGCTACATCGGCCGGCACGGCACTGGACGGGTGAAGAAGGCCGTGCTGATCAGCTCGGTGCCGCCGTTCATGCTGAAGACCGCCGACAACCCGAACGGCCTGCCGATCGAAGTGTTCGACGGCATCCGCAAGGCACAGATGGAGAACCGCGCGCAGCTGTACAAGGACATTCCGTCGGGCCCGTTCTATGGCTTCAACCGCCCGGGCGCGAAGGTGTCGCAGGGGCTGATCGATGCGTGGTGGGCGCAGGGCATGCAGGGCGGCCACAAGAACACCTACGATTCGATCGCCGCGTTCTCGGCCACCGATTTCCGCGCCGACCTGAAGAAGTTCGATGTTCCTACCCTGGTGATCCACGGTGACGACGATCAGATCGTGCCGATCGATATCTCGGGCCGCCAGTCGGCAAAGCTGATCAAGGGCGCAAAGCTGATTGTCTACCCGGGTGCGCCGCACGGCCTGACCGACACCCACAAGGACAAGGTCAACCAGGATCTGCTGGCGTTCCTGCAGGAAAAGTGAGTGTACGGGGCTCCGTCGTGATGGCGGAGCCCTTCCTGCCCAAAGGCAGGGCCGGCACCGGACGAGCGCCGGCTGCCACGTCAGTGCACGATTGCGGCCGTGGGATTTCAAGCCAGTCATGGCGCGCGGTGTGCCCTTGATGAAGGGTTAACCTCCAACAAAGCATACTGCGCTCTCACGGCTCTTCTCCGGCGCAGAATCCTTTGCTCCCGTGTCCAGCCCCAGACGACACGGCCATGCATCCTCCCAATGCCTTCCGGATCCACGCGATCCAGCCCGTTCTTGCACGCAATGGTGCCATCGTTCGCCTCGATCAGTTGCGATCGACCTGCAAGAGCTGCGGCTTGCGCTCATCAATGACTCAGGACGAGGGCCTCAAGACGAGTCCATTGGGCACGACGCTCACGTGCCCCGCGTGCGGTGCCACGGGGCTGATGGACGAGGTGGAGATATGGCACCACTGGCTCGATCAGTGCCGGCGGGAACGGATGCTGGCGCTCTTCGATCCCGCACCTGACGAACCTCTGGAGCCTGATGGCCCCGAATGAGAGCGACGCATGGACTGTCCGGCCGGCGCCTCAGCGCCGTGCCTCACCCGTCGCCCGGGTGCCGCCCCGCCAGGCTGCCCATCGTGAAGGCGTAGCCGGCCTCCTCCAGCAGCGCTCTCATGCGCAGCTCCACACGCCGGGGGGAAAGCAGGCTGTTGGGCGCGTACAGGGCATAGAGGTAGCCTGCGCCGTCGATGATCTCGCGGCGCACGGCGCACTCATTGGATTCGGCAGCCTCGGACCAGACGGACATCAACCTGGCGGGACTGATGGATTGGCCGTTGCGAAGACGGAAGAACAGCCAGCGCACTCCCAGGGAACGCACCGGATTCAACCTAGCCATTGCGAACCCCCGATGCGCCGGAAAAGGTCCCTCAGGACCTCTGGATCCAAGCGTGGATGCTCGTCTTTCGAAGAGCGCGGAAGGTCGATACGTGCGGCGCCGTTCACCAGCGCGGGCAGATCGGACTGAAGGTCGATCCACCACCCCGCGGGCAGCCGGAGCCCCGTGCGCGTTCTATCGTAGATGCAGATCGGAAAAGTCATCGCGTTGCTCCTGGATGACCCGAGCATACGCCTGCGCGATGTCAGGTCCGGATGCGACGCCTAGGAAGATGCCGCATCGGCGCGCTTTGCGCATTCGAATACGTGTGCTTCGTCCTGCTGGACCCTGCGGAACGACTCCAGCCAGCCGAACGCTGCGCCACGATTGTGAATCGTTTCGCCAAGCCTTCCGGTCAGGCACCGTGCACACTCCATCCCACCAGGACTGGGCGCATCGCAGCAACGGCATTGCGCCATCGTCGTCGTTCTCTCCGGGCGGCACTGGTACATGATCTTGGTCATCAGGCTGATCGCCTGGCTTTGCGAGGACATGCGCGCTCCCTGTCTGCTGCGCGGAAGCAGCCGCGCGACGCGCGGCTCCTCCTGTTCTTCAGCGACGCGTATCACCGCCGGGACCGCCTTTCCTTTGGTCCGTTGGATTCGAGTCGCTACGATCCTTCTTGTCCTGCTGCTGTTGTTCGCCTTGCCGGCCAGGCTCCTCCGCGCTGGGCTCGCCCCCCTCGACCTGCCCCTGCTGCACGGGCTGTTCTGCTTCAGCGGAAGCGTTGGAGCGGTCATTCCTGTTCTGTTCGGGGACGCTGTTCATTTCGATTCTCCGTCGCAGCAAGTGTGCTGCCGATTGACTGTGGGCCTGTTGCCGTTACGGGAACGTGCCGGCAAGCGCGTTGTATGAACGGTTGTGATGAACAGGCTCCCGGCAGCAAGCGTGTACAGTGAGGTTTCGAACAGGGGTAGGCGCCGTGAGCCGCGGAAGAAGCAAGCACGTTGTCGATGTGGAGCGCGAGCTGGCCCACTGGGAAACCGCGTTCAACCTGGGCGCGTTGCCCGCGGTGAGTTTCCGGCACGAAGTGGCGCCGGTCATCCGGCTTGCCTGCGACATCTATGTGAGAGATCCGCACGGTACCCGGTCAGCCTGGATGGACGATCTGCAGTGCCGCCTTGCGAAACGATCAAGCCTGCGCGGCCACCCTGGCGCGGCAGAGATTGCCGATCGTTGCTGGACGCTGCTGTCCTGCGGCTAGGCGCCTCCTGCCGGATGATTCCGCTCGCGCACACCCTGCCCCAGCTCGGATGCCAGGAACGGTGCCGTCCTGCTGCCCTTGGCGCGGGCCACCTGATGCGGCGTCCCAGCCGCCACGATGGTGCCGCCCGCGCCGCCAGCGCCCGGGCCGACGTCAATCACCCAGTCGGCCTGCGCGACAGAACGCATGTCGTGCTCGATCATCACTACCGTGTTGCCTGCGTCCACCAGCCGCTGAAGCTGCATCAGCAGCCTGTCCGCGTCTGCCGCATGCAGGCCGGTGGTGGGTTCGTCCAGCACGTACAGCGTGCGCCCGCGCTGGCTGCGCTGCAACTCTGTGGTCAGCTTGATGCGTTGCGCCTCGCCACCTGAAAGTTCGGTGGCTGGCTGGCCCAGCCGCAGGTAGCCCAGGCCGATCTCCTGCAGCAGCTGCAGCGGGCGGGCGATGGCCTCTTCTTCGGCGAAGAACGTATGGGCCTGGTCCACCGTCATCTGCAGGACCTCGGCAATGTTGCGGCCGTTCCACTGCACCCTCAGCGTGGCTTCGTTGTAGCGGGCGCCGTGGCAGGTGGGGCATGGTGCATAGACGCTGGACATGAACAGCAGTTCGACGCTGACGAAGCCCTCGCCTTCGCAGGTTTCGCATCGGCCCTTGGCCACGTTGAACGAAAAGCGGCCTGCGTCGAATCGGCGGCGGCGCGCGTCGGGTGTCGCGGCGAACAGCTTGCGCACGTGGTCGAACAGGCCCGTGTAGGTAGCCAGGTTGGAGCGTGGCGTACGCCCGATGGGCTTCTGGTCTACCTGTACCACGCGTTGAATGGCGTCTACGTCGCCGGCCAGCTGGCCCCGAGTGGCTTCGATCACGGTGGGTCCATCCGTGGGCGCGCTGTCGGCGCCGTCGTCTGCTGTCTCATGCCCAAGGTGCAGCAGCATCAGCTCAGGCAGCGCCTGCGCCATCAGGCTGGACTTGCCCGATCCGGAAATGCCGGTCACTGCAGTCAGCAACCCCAACGGCACCTGCGCATCCACGCCGTGCAGGTTGTGGCGATGGATGCCTTGCAGCGCCAGCCAGCTGTTGGCACTGCGCTGCCGGCTGGCCGGCGCGGGCACCCGGTCGAACAGGTACTGCGCCGTGCGCGAATCCTGGACGTTGCGCAGGCCATCAGGCTCGCCACTGTAGAGAACACGTCCGCCATGCTCTCCTGCCTGCGGGCCGACATCCACCAGCCACTGCGCGCGGCGCATCAGCTCCAGATCATGTTCAACAACGAACACCGAGTTACCGCCGTCGCGCAGCCGTTCCAGTGCGTCGTACAGCGCTTGGCTGTCGGCCGGATGCAGGCCGGCCGAGGGTTCGTCGAGCACGTACAGCACGCCGAACAGCAACGAGCTGAGCTGCGTGGCCAGGCGCAGGCGCTGCAGTTCGCCGGCCGACAGTGTGGGCGTGGCGCGGTCCAGCGAGAGATAGCCCAGGCCGAGCTCGCGCAGTTGTCGTACCCGCGCCATGACCCCACCCGCCAGCCGTTGTGCCGCTAGGCGCTTTTCCTCAGACAAGGCTGAGGTCAGACGCACGTCGGGTGCGCCGGCGTGGGTCGCGCGGCCACTTGCTGCCCGCTTGGCGCGATCGCGGGGCGTTGCACGCCTGCTGGTACGCGCGCCGTGGCTGTGTGCACTGAAGTCGCCCTGCGCGATGGGCTCGAGCAAGGCCGCCAGCTGGTCCAGCGGCAGCCGCATGAACTCGCCGATGTCCACGCCGGCGAAGGTGACCGACAGTGCTTCCGGCTTCAGGCGCTTTCCGTGGCAGGCGGGGCACAGCCGGCCCTCCATGTAGCGGGAAACACGCTTGCGCATCAGCGCGCTCTGGGTGTTGGCAAAGGTGTGCAGCACGTAGCGGCGTGCGCCGGTGTACGTGCCCATGTAGCTGGGCTCGAGCTTGCGCTTGAGCGCGGCGCGGGTCTCGGCGGGCGTGAACCCGGCATAGACCGGCACGGTCGGGGTTTCCTCGGTGAACAGGATCCAGTCCCGGTCCTTCTTCGGCAGCTTCTTCCACGGCACATCGATGTCGTAGCCCAGCGTGACCAGGATGTCGCGCAGGTTCTGGCCATGCCAGGCCGGTGGCCAGGAGGCGATGGCGCGCTCGCGGATGCTCAGCGATGGGTCCGGCACCATCAGCGCTTCGGTCACCTCATAGACGTGCCCCAGGCCGTGGCAGGTGCTGCAGGCACCCTGTGGGGTGTTGGGCGAGAAGTCTTCGGCGTACAGCATGGGCTGGTGGGCCGGGTAGGCCCCCGCTCGCGAGTACATCATGCGCACCAGGCTGGACAGCGTGGTCACGCTGCCCACCGACGAGCGCGCATTGCTCGCGCCGCGCTGCTGCTGCAAGGCCACCGCCGGCGGCAGGCCGTCGATGGCATCCACGTCGGGCACGCCGGCCTGGTCGATCAGGCGACGCGCGTACGGCGCGACGGATTCGAAGTAGCGCCGCTGCGCCTCGGCGAAGACCGTGCCGAAGGCCAACGAGGACTTGCCGGACCCCGAGACGCCGGAGAACACCACCAGTGCATTGCGTGGAATGGAGACATCAACATTCTTCAGGTTGTGCTCGCGCGCACCGCGGACCTCGATGCAGCCGCTGGCTGCGGCAGCACATGACGATTCGCCAAAGGGGGTGTTGGACATCTCAGCATTCCTGCATTCGGTGGGCGGATCGCGCATGGTGCGCCCGAGGGGCCATTGTCGCCGCTGCGGAGTGAATGGCGTGAGGGCGCCGGAAGCGGGATGTTGTCTTCACCTCCCGTTCGTACGGCCTTGCCCAGCCAAGGGCTAGCGTTGGGTGCCCACACACCGGAGGCCGTCATGCACCCCGACGTACTTGGCTGGGCCGCCACGGCGGTACTGATGGCAACCTTGATCCGGCAGATGGTGAAGCAGTGGCAGTCGTCCAACCCGGAAGCCGTGTCCAGGTGGCTGTTCGCAGGCCAGATGACCGCATCTGCGCTGTTCACGGTGTACAGCGCGATGCTGGGCAGCGTGGTCTTCGTGGTGACCAATGCGATGCTGCTGTTGACGGCGGTGGTGGGCCAGGTGATGGCGTGGCGCCGCCGCGGCCGACGCCGGGCTCCCCCGCCCTGCTGATTGTTAATGCGCGTTGCCTGAAGGTTTGACATCACGTTGCCCCGCCCTTGATGGGGGCGCCCACAACGCATTCCTATGCTGGGCCCACCACCTGCGAGGTGGTGATCAACCTGGAGATGCACCATGCAACGCGACCAGAAAGACCTTCCCCATCCGGACACGGAGGCGCAGCGCCCCGATCCTGTCAGTCCGCTGCAGGCAAAGCTGCACAACCACCGCAATCATGACGAAGCGCTGCAGGAAACCTTCCCCGCCAGCGACCCGATCTCTCCCTTCGTCGCTGCACCCACGCCGGACGAGCAGGCCAAGCGCCTTGGGGAGCGGGTCAGGCTGCCAGACCGTCGCACGGATGAGGAGGCCGCGGGAGGTGACGAGTGATCCGGCGCGGTTTCGCCCGTGTCGCGGCCGCGACGGCGCGATTGTCCGGCAGCCTGGGGGCATTCGTCGCAGCGCTGGGGGTGATCATCACCTGGGCTGCCAGCGGGCCGGCCTTCCACTTCAATGACACCTGGCAGCTGGTGGTGAATACGGGAACGACCATCGTGACCTTCCTGATGGTGTTCCTGATCCAGCATACGCAGAACGCCGACACCGCAGCGCTGCACATCAAACTGGATGAACTGATCCGTGTCAGCAAGGACGCCAACCAGGAGCTGTTGAACCTGGAGTCGATGGAGCCGGCCCACCTTGAAGAGATACGCCAGCGCTACGAGGCACTGGCGAAGACCGCTGCAGACATCAAGTCCAAGAAGGAGCGCTGCATGCCCTGCCATGCGGACGCGGCCGCCGAAGCCTGAGGTCGCTGCTCCGGCGGCTACCTGCACCTAACCCTGTTCTGGTGTGAGGCCCTGCCTGGCAGGGCCTTCCAGCAGCGCTCCGGTGGCGGAAAAGCGGCTGCCGTGGCAAGGGCAATCCCATGTGCGCTCATGACCATTCCATTGAACAACGCACTTCAGGTGCGGGCAGAGCGCCGACATCGTGTGCAGGCGCCCTCCCTCATCGCGGTAGACCGCAGTTCGCTTTCCGTCCACGTCCAGCAGTGCGCCGCAACCACGGGCCAGCTCACTGGGCGAGTGCGACGGCACAGCAGCAAGGCGATCTCCCACCATGTGCCGCGCAACCGTGCCATTGGTACGGGCCCAGCCGGCCGCCGAGCGCACCGGTGTGAAGCGCATGGGGCTGAGCAGCTGCTCGATCTCGCTGGTCGTGCCGAGGATTCCCTCGGTGATCGCACGCGCGGCCACGCCCGCCCAGGTCAAGCCGTCCGGCCCATAGCCGGTAGCCACCCACACATTGTCGTGCGCGCTGCTGCCGATGTAGGGCAGCTGGTCGGCTGCACGGAACTGCTGCGCGGACCAGCACAGCGGCTCTCCCTGCACGGTGAAATTGCGATGCGCGTCGGCGACCAGATGCTCGGCTGGATCCATCGGCGGCGTTTCGCCGGTGCGGTGGGTCTCGCCGACCAGCACCAACCAGTCACGGCCATCAGTACCGCGCACCCCGCGCAGCGATCGGTGCCGATCGGCAATCCAATGAATGCCTGCCGCGGGCGGCGTGGCAACCGGTACCGCCACGCCGTATTCGCGGTAGACCTCCATCTCGGCCTGCACCAGGTTGAAACCTGCTGGCGAATGGGTGGCCAGCACGAAGTGCCTGGCGTGGATGCGGGCGCCGTCGGCCGTCGCAACGCCGGCGGATGCCTCGATGCTGTTGATCCGGGTCCAGTCGTGGATGCGCACCCGGCCCGCCAGATGTCGCGCCAGCTCAATGCAGAACGCCGCCGGATCCAATTGCGCCTGATCTGCAACGCGGAAGGCGTGGCCCAAGGTGAACGGCAGCCCGGACTGGTGGTGTTCGCATTGCAGGCCGACGCGCTGATAGGCCTGCAGCTCACGCTCGAATCGCGCAGTGACCTCGCGGGTGCGCTCCTGCATGCCGTACTGCATGGCCACGCGTTCGAAGCCACAGCGCAGATCGTAGCGGTGAACCAGTGTTTCGATGGACCGCAGCGCCTGCTGCCGCCACTGCACGATACGACTGGCCGTGTCACCGCCCCAACGCGCGATCAGGTCTGCCAGCCGGGAAACGGGCGCGTAAAGATTGCCCGTGGACATCACCGTATTGCGCCCGCCGATGGGCCCCGCATCGACCACCAGCACATCCAGGCCGCTATCGGCCAGGCGGGCCGCTGTCAGCAGGCCAGTCATGCCAGCACCAACCACCAGCACGTCCGCCTGCGTGGTTCCGGCAAGTGGGCGGAAGCTGTTCGATTCGGTATCACGGGACCAGAGGCTGGCGCGCGGTAACGGGTCGGCCATGAATACACCCTTGCAGAGTCAGCTGGAAGCCTTCCCTGATACGCCGCTGCGGGTGAAACAGCAGTGGTGCGGCCGTGCAGGAAATGCTCACACGCGTGGCAGCAGCGATGCCGATCAAGGGCGGGTGAACATCGCGTGGGCGACACGCCTGCGCCCGCTGTGCGGGCGACGACGCCCCCCTTGCAGTGCGGTCGCTAGCGTGCCTGGAAGGAGGAACCCGCTGTGAGCACGCACCTGGAGATCGACCTGATGATCGCGCAGTTGGAGGAAATGCTGCCGGAATGGGCGGCGTTCTACCCCGAGCCACAGTTCATCCGAATGCTCGCCGAGGCGCTGGACTTCATTGCCGCCAGTGCCGACTCCGATGCCCGGATGTATTGCGTGATGCGCACCGGACACCTCAACGTGTGCAGCGGAGAGATCCCGTGGGCGGCGCGCTATGGAGGCGGTTGAGCCAGTACGTCAGGCCGCGATGGCATAGGGTTCGACCAGCTTGGCCAGGACGTCCATCGCCGTCTCAGCCTCGGCCTGGCCGTCGCTGTGCTGCACAAACCCAAGCCAGTCTGCGCAGGCCAGGCGTCTCAACGCCGCCGGCTGCGTAGGGAGCCAGCGCATCGGCCAGAACGGGAGACGCCGGTTGCCTACCCTGCCGCGCTGCAATTCAATCAGTCCCGTGTGGCTGGTAGCACCGAGCACCCGTGAGTACGCCACGCTCAAGCCGTCCTCGGGCCCCTCCGTGTACTGCAGGAATCGGGCTCCATCGAACAGCAGCACCCCGGTGACGCCGGCATTTCGGTTGAAGCGGGCGGCGTCGTCCACCAGTTCGTCCAGCTTCCCACTGCCCAGACCCAGCGGGTCACCCGCAACGGCTGGGGCCGCTTCACTCACGTATGCGACTGCCCTGATCGGCATTGGCTGCTCCTGTAGCGAATCCCCCCAGATTCCGTGTCGAAAGCATAGGCCAACCGCGCCGCCGGTATGTTCCGACGCTGTGTATTTTGTGGATCAGTTGGGTTCAGACAGACAGACGGTACGCAGAGTGCGCCTGGGCTACCCGTCTGCCTGCGCCCATCGCGCAAGATTCTGTTTCACTTTGTCGATGCCGGCCCACGGGTCCCTGCGGCGCCGTTTGAGCTTTGCTGGCACGTCCCTGATCGTGAACGCGTCGGCGCGCTTGAGTTTGGACAGATCCCCCCATGCAATCGGCAGCGCCACCGGTGCCCCCGGCCTGGCCCGCAACGAGTACGACGCGACCGCCGTTGCTCCGCGCCCGTTTCGCAGATAGTCAACGAAGATCCGCTTGTTGCGCAGGCTTCTGGTGGCTGTTGCCAGGAACCGCTGCGGCTCGGACTGCGCCAGTGCTTCGGCGAAACCCTTCGCAAAGCGCTTGGTCAGGTCCCAATCGCATCCCGGGTTGAGCGGCACGACCACGTGCAGGCCCTTGCCGCCGGATACTCGCAGGAACGACTCCAGCTCCAGCTGCGCCAGCAGTTTGCGGATGTCGGTGGCCGCTTTCTTGACCTCGGCAAAGGGCACGTCCGGTCCTGGATCCAGATCGAACACCACCCGGTCGGCCTGCTCGGGCGCTTCGGCGTGGCTGCCCCACGGATGGAATTCCAATGCGTTGAACTGCACCAGTTCGAGCAGGCTGGCCGGGTCGCGCACGACCAGGTAATGGGCATTGATGCCGCTTTCTTCCTTCAGCCTTGCCGCGTCGACCAATTCCAGTCCGGCCGTATGGTGTTTCTGGAAGAAGCAGGGTTTTGCAGTGCCACTGGGGCATCGGATGATCGACAGCGGGCGATCAATCACCTCGGGCAGGAGATGATCCATCACTGCCGTGTAGTAATCCCACACGTCCTGCTTGGTGTAACCGTCGCCGGGAAACAGGATCTTGCCCGGAGAGGACAGCGACGGCGGCACGCGATCCGCCACCGGTGCCTTCCTGGTCTTGCGCGCAGGTCGCGAGGCTGCCGGTGTGCGCGCCGCCGCCGGGGACGTTCCAGCGCGATCGGAATCGGCAAGGTCGGCGGTATCCTTGTCGGCCCGCACCGCCTTCAGCGACGCCTGGCGCAACAGCTTCTGCCCGCCGATCCCGCGGTAGAAGACCTCGACCACGAAACGTGGCTCGAACCAGGTCGCAGCGCGCAGGTCGGTGTCCTGCGTGGGCACGTAGGCGGTCGGCTTGCGGCCGCCACCGCCCTTGATGCGCTTGCTGATGTCACCGATCAGTTCGTCCGAGAACCCGGACCCGACGCGGCCGGCGTAGAGCCAGCCATGCTTCGCATCCGGCCGGGCCAGCAGCAGTGAGCCGAAGCCGGTGCGGTTGCCTTTGGGCGCGGTATATCCGACCACCGCGAATTCGTCGCTGGCCAGTTGCTTGGTCTTGCGCCAATCCTCGCTGCGGCCGCTGTGGTAGCTGCGGTCGGCGCGCTTGGAGATGATGCCTTCGAAATGCTGCTCGCCGGCCACGCGATAGGCTTCATCGCCATCACCTTGCACATGCGAACTGAACGCCAACGGGCGGCCCTGTCCTTCCAGCACGGACTGCAACAAGGCCTTGCGCTCCAGCAAGGGCGCATCAGCGACATCCACACCATCGAGGTGCAGCAGATCGAACAGTGCATACGTCAGCACGCCTTGGCGCTCGCCGGAGAGCGTGGCCTGCAGCAGGTTGAAGTCCTCCTTGGTGCCAGCGCCGGCGATCAGCTCGCCGTCCAGTGCGGCTGAAGTGAGGCCCAGCGCCGCCACAGCGTCACGTATCTCGGGGATCTTGCCGGTCCACTCCAGTGCATTCCGGGACCAAAGCTGCACATTGCCCTCGGCGACCGTGGCAAGGATGCGGTACCCGTCCCATTTGATCTCATGGACCCACTGCCCGCCCTGGGGCGGCGCGTCTCCCAGCTTGGCCAACTGCGGTTCGAATGGACCGGACGGCGCTGCGGCCTTTCTTGCCCTGCTGAGCGCCAGGGCCTTCTTCGCCCAGTTCTTTGGCCGGGTGCGCCTGGCGGGTACTGTGGCGAGCCTTTTCTTTGCAGCCTTGCCGGCACCCGACCGCTTCAGATCCTCTGCAGGGGGTTCAGCGACATCGGCCAGCAGATCGTCCGCCTCGATATCGCCGGCAAATTCGTCGTCGTCCTTGAACAGCAGCCACTGCGGCTGGCGCGCCGGCTTACCGGAACGGACCAGATGCCACCCGCCCTTCAGTTTGGCGCCGAACAGCTCGAAGCGCAGATGACCCTTGGCAAGCTGGGCTTCCGGGTCGCCCTGCGTGGCCCATACACCGTGGTCGAACTGGGCGACATGGCCACCGCCGTACTGGCCCTTGGGGATCTCGCCTTCGAAGCTCGCGTAGTCGACAGGATGATCCTCCACCTCCACCGCCATGCGCTTGACCTTCGGGTCGTAACTGGGTCCTTTGGGCACGGCCCAGCTCTTCAGCGCGTCGCCGACCTGCAGGCGGAAGTCGTAGTGCCTGCGGCTGGCATGGTGCAACTGCACCACGAAGATGGCGCGTTGGCCTTTCGGTAGCGCCTTGCCCGGCTCGGGCTCCTGGGTCTGGTCAAAACGACGCTTGCGGCGGTACTCGACCAGGGACATGGGCAACTCCGCGCTATTTTCCCAGATGCTTGCGGACCGCAACGGCGGTGGGGCCGACCGCAGCGACAGCGGCACGAAGTTCTGCGGCGGACACACCCAGCGTCGCGGTCCAGTATTGCAGCTCGTAATCTTCGTTGACGTTGATACGATCCCGGTCCGGGCTGCCGGTGTTCTTCTTGTCATCGCTCATGGGGGGTCTCCACGCGTGATCGGGCGTGAAGTGACCGTACCGGCCGGTGCATGGGCACGAAGCGATGCCATTGTGAAGCCATGGCGAAGGCTGGATGCATCGGCGGCAACAGACGCCGACAGATCCTGCATCGTGAAGACAGCGCGCAGAGTTCGCGTGGACGTTCCCATGCCGCCTTCACTTGGCCCCTGCTCGATCGCAACCGGTCAGAACCTACGCTGGGCACTCCACTCACTGCGGAGCCCAGTATGGCTATCAAGACGGCGGAAGACCTGTTCATCCACGAACTCTCGGATATCTACAGTGCCGAGAAGCAGCTGACCAAGGCCCTCCCGCGCCTGGCCGGTGCGGCCGAGAACCCGGACCTGGCGGCAGCGTTCGAAACGCACCTGGAAGAAACGCAGGGCCAGATCGAACGCATCGATCAGGTGGTGGAGGTGCTTGGCATTCGCCTGAAGCGCATCAAATGTGCGGCGATGGAGGGCCTGGTGGAAGAAGGCAAGGAAGTGATCGACAGCATCGACAAGGGGCCGGTGCGGGATGCGGCCCTGATCGGCGGCGCGCAGAAGGTCGAGCACTACGAGATTGCGTCCTACGGCACCATCGCCGCGCTGGCCAAGCAGCTGGGCTACAAGGATGCCCTGCCGCTGCTGCTGGAGACGCTGGAGGAAGAGAAGGCCACCGACGAAAAGCTGACCCTGCTGGCCAAGGGCGGCGGCAACGCCAAGGCCGCGCAGGCCGCCTGACCGGCGCACCGCGGAGCCAGGCGGCCACGGATGGTCGCCTCAGGGCCCGTACAGCACCTGATCATTCGGGCAGAAGAACGTGCGTCGCAGCGTGGTCCCCATGTAGAGCTTGCTGATCGGGCCACCGCACAGAGGGCAGACTTTTTTCGTGTGCACCTGCCAATGCTTCTTCAGCTCGAAACGGCGCTTCCACTCCAGGAAATCAAAGCTGTAGGCGCGGGCCTGCTCGATCATGGCGGTAAGCCTGCGTGGCGGCAGGTCGCCCAGCCGGGTGGCCGGATGCACGCCTATCCGGAACAGCACCTCGTTCTTGATGATGTTGCCCACGCCGGCGAAGACGGTCTGGTCCAGAAGCGCATCACAGACCATGACATCCGGCATGGCCTTCAACTTGCGCCGGGCCAGCTTTGGATCCCAGGCCTCGTTCATCACGTCCGCGCGCCAATCGTAGACATCGTCCAACGGCTCCTCGATCAGCCGCACGGAGCACGCATAGAAGTTCAGCTCGCCATTGTCGAACCTCAGGGATACACGCGGCGTGGTTGGCTTCCGTTCGTCGATGCGCCAGCTGCCGAACATCATCAGGTGGATGCGCAGCGTGTGGCGGCTGAATTCCAGCAGGAAGTGCTTGCCCCAACTGCGGACCGCCTTGACCCTGCGGCCCTGCAGCGGTGACAGGTCGATGCGGCTGTTACCGGACACGGTGCGGACCACGTGCCCCTTGAAATAGCTCGCCGCTTCCCGCAACAGCACGATGGAAGGACCTTCAGGCATGGGCGTTCTCCTGCAGCAGCGCCTGCAGACGCAGGGCGTTGCGGGTAGCGTGGCCGAGTGCGGTATTGTCCAGTACGAACCAGGCCGGCCGTTGCGCATCGGCTTCGCGCTGCAGCCGTTGCGCCAGCTTCGCCAGGGTCTGCTCGCTGTACGCACTGCGATAGATCTGCGGTTGGCCGTGCCAGCGCCAGTAGCTCCACGTGCGGTGACCGCCGGGAATCGCTGCCGCCGGCACCCGTGCCGGATCCGCGGCAACCCGTGCAACGCCATGCGCGCTCAACAGCGCATCGACCTCCGGCGTGAACCAACTCGGGTGGCGCGGCTCGCACGCCAGGTCGGCTTGCGTGCGTGCGCGCAGGCCCCGCAGGAAGGTTTCGGTCGTGATCGTGTCGTACACCAGGCTGGGCGGCAACTGCAGCAGCAACGGACCGAGCTTTCCGCCCAGCGCCAGCACGCCTTCAAGGAACTGTTCGAGCGGTTGCATTGCATCGCGCAGCCGACGCTCATGGCTGATCTCGCGCGGGAGTTTCACCGCAAACCGGAAGCCCTCCGGAACGCTCGCGGCCCATCGCGCGTAAGTCCTGGGCTGGTGCGGTCGATAGAAGGACGAGTTGATCTCCACCATCGGCAGGCGTGTGGCATAGCGCTGCAGCAGGCTTTCGCCCGCGCCGAACGCTTCCTGATCCGCCCGCGGCAGCGACCATCCCGCACAACCGACGCGTGGTGGGTCGGACGCAACCGGGGCGGCTGTGGCCCTCATCGTGCCAGCTGCCCGTCCGGTTCCGTGATGCCGCCCGCACCTGCCTCCGTGTGCGACTGCGAGACCGACAGCAGTCGGTCCAGGGCACTGGTACCCGCCTGCAGCGCCGACGCGCTGCGCACGAAGCCGGTCCAGTCGGAGATGGCGATCTTTCCCAGCGCCAGCTCGTCCACCCGCACGCTGCGCATCCGCCAGTGCGGAAACTGTCGACGCCCCACCCTGCCCCGGTTCAGTTCGACGATCCCACTGTGGCTGCTGGCGGCCAGAACGCGCATGTAAGCGGCCTTGAATCCTGCCTCCGGGCCTTCCAGGTACTGCAGGAAGCGCGAGCCATCGAACAGCAGTGTGCCGGTGACATCGACGGATTCGTTGAACTGCACCGCCTCCGCCACTAGCTGCTGCAGCCGTTGTTCGGTCAGGTTGCGGGAGGCTTCACTTACGTAGGCAATTGCTCGAAAAGGCATGGCACCACCGGTTGTTGCAGACCGCTCTACCTTAGCCACGCGGATCGTACGCGCGGTGAGATCGGTGTAGAGGCTGCGTCGAACTGTGGCGTGGCCCTTCCGCATCGCGTTGACGCGCGGTTGGGTTGCGGAAGAAGTGTCTGCCTGTGCGCACACGCGTGCACCATGGTTCGTGGAGGCAGGATGAGGAATCGCAGGCTTCCGGATGACGCCACGTTGGCAGCCATGCCACCGCCGTCTAGCGTCGGATCTGGAAGATGGTCGCTGCCGCCAATCGGGCGGCTGAACCCAAGGAGACTTTCCATGGCCAACCAGAACCAGAACCAGGGCAACAGCAACCGCGGTTTCGCTTCGATGGACGAGGACAAGCAGCGCGAGATCGCCGCCAAGGGTGGACGTGCCGCGCACGAGTCAGGCAACGCCCATGAATTCAGCTCGGAAGAAGCACGCGAAGCCGGCCGCAAGGGCGGCGAAGCAGTGAGCCAGGACCGCCAGCACATGGCTGACATCGGCCGCGAAGGCGGCCAGAACAGTCGCGGTGGTGGCAACCAGGGCGGCAACCAGGGAGGCGGGCAGCAACAGCAGGAACGTGGCGGCGGCAACAACCGCGGTGGCCAGCAGCGCTGATCTGCATTGAAACCCGATGTACCCCTTCGTGGGCGGACGTGATGTCCCCCCACTTTCGTGCGCCCTCGCGTCACTCACGGGCGTTTCAACTGGGGCGCCGCAGGCGGGCGCCCCAGGTTTTTCATGGCTCGCGTGGCGGCAGATCCAGTGCGCCCGCGCCCGGGCCGGCCCCCAGCTCGGCCCCGGTGGTCGGCCGCGCTTCCGGGTCGGAGAGCGTGCGCAGGGTCATGGCCTGCACCGCGGCCTGTTCGCGTGGATCGAGGTCCACCGTGCCGCTGCCGTCGCCACCGTCCACCGCAGCCTGTGCCTCGCGGTCGCTGACCCGCTCCCAGAGCTCGCCGCTGTTCCAGCTGCCCTGCAGGTCGTCGGCGCCGTCGCCCTGCGACATGTCCATGTACAGATCGGTGAACGCAGGATCCCCCGGCAGCTTGCCCGGTGGGAAGTTGGGCTGGATGCTGTGCAGCGCCTTCTCGAACGACTTCATGTGGGCGATCTCGCGGGTCATCAGGAAGCGCAGCGCATCCTTGATGCCCGAGTCGTCGGTGACGTTGATCAGGCGCTCATACACCAGCTTGGCGCGGGCTTCGGCCGCAATGTTCGAGCGCAGGTCTGCGCTGGGGTCACCGATCGAGTCGATGTAGGCGGCTGTCCACGGCACCCCACTGGAATTGACCAGCGCCGGGCCGCCGCCGTAGAGGATCTGTTCGGTGTGGCTGGTGCTGTTCTGCCCCAGCAGCCGCATGTCCTCGGCCTCGGCAAGGCCTTCGGACTGGATCGCCTTGGGCCCGCGGTTGAGCATGGCGATGATGGTGCCGATGATCTCCAGATGGCTGATCTCTTCGGTGGCGATGTCCATCAGCAGGTCCTTGCGCCCGGGATCGCATTCGCCAAGTCCCTGGGTGAAGTAGCGCATCGCGGCGGCCAACTCGCCCTGCGGGCCGCCGAACTGCTCAAGCATGAGGCTGGCGAGCTGCGGATTGGATTCGCGGACGCGCACGGTATACATCAGTTTCTTGTGATGAAAGAACATGAGGATTTCTCCAGTGGCTGGCGTGGGCTGGCTTTGCGGTCAACGCTTGGCCTGGGCGCCAGGCGTTTCGTCACGGTTGAGGAACGCACCGACCAGGCCGTCCTGGTGGTCCTCCAGCCAGCGCGCCATGGCAACCTCTTCCTGCAGGATCTGGCCACACACCGCCGCAATGTCGGGCGCGCCGGCGCGCTCGGCAGCGATCACCAGCGCCCGGTACGTGGCGATCTCGGTGTTCTCGAAGCCGAACGAAAGGCCCACGCTCTTGACCACCTCGTCTTCCATCAGCGTGTTGCCAGCGGCGTGGATGGCGGCGGTCATGCTGGCGAACAATCCCTTTGCGGTGGGCACGCTTCCTCCCAGCGCCTCGATGCACTCCCGCAGGGAAGCGGCCTGCCCCTGTGTCTCCTGGACGTGCTGGCCGATCCGGGCAGCAAGCTGGGGGTAGTTCTCGATCCGCGAAGCCATGGCCTTCATCATGGTCTCCGCTTCCTGTTCCATGGCGTAGGCATCCTGCAGCCATTTCAGCAGGCGTTCGCGTCGGGTGTCGTTGTGGTCTGCCATCTCGATCTCCGGTCTGGGGCGACATGCCTCCGGAGAACATGGTGGAGCGCTGGCAATCACCGCCTTGTCGGGCGGCGTGAACCGCTGGAGGTGGCCGCTGCACGCGGCCCTGATGCGGCGATAACATGCAGGGACTGCGGGTTGGCCCCGCTCCGCGGTCAGGGCATCGGGCTGGACAGTGCCGCGCCGCCGGCTCGACCATGCAGGCTGCCACCCGACGCGCGCGGAGCGTCCGTCGCCACCAGTGCCTGTACCACACGGTGTTGCATACGATGAGCACCGCCCTCCACGCCCACGACATACACGAAGCGCCCATCGAACTTGGCGTGCGCGCCCTCCAGGAGATCGTCGGCCTGCAGGGCCCGCTTGAGCGACTTCATCCACGTGCGCTCAGGCATGCGGTCCAGTTCCACTACGATGGCAGTGCCACCGCAGTCCAGCGGCATGCACTCGACACGCAGCACGCGTGGAGAAGCAGAATCGGTTCCGGATAGCGGCATGAGAGAAGCTCCAATGCGGGGGACGGCGGCAGTATCCATGCCACGTGCCAAGGCGCCGTCAACGAGCTCCATCCCGCCCTGCACGCTGCCTCGACGGTGCTGGAGGCGCGCTTCACGGGCTTCGCGCCGGGCTGACAAGCCGCACGCGTCGTATTGATGCTGCACAGCACAGACTGGCACTCCCGAAGCAATACAGGCTGTACACATGCAATCCGGAATGAGCCAGCGCAGATGCAACCTGCTGCTGGTGGAAGACCAGCTCGACCTGGCAGCACTGATGGAACATGCACTTGAGGACGCAGGCGACCAGGTGACGCACGCCTACAGCGTGTTCGACGCGCTGGGACTGCTGGACACCCAGCGATTCGACGGCGCCGTGCTGGATGTCGAGCTTCGTGACGGCGTGGTGTTTCCAGTCGCTGATCGCCTGGCCGAACTTGGCATCCCCTTTCTGTTCGTCTCTGCGGTCTATGACCAGCTGGTGCCGCAGCGCCACCGCCGCGCCGCCTTCGTGGCCAAGCCGTTCCACGTCGACCAACTGCAGGAGACTGTGCGGCGCGTGGTGGGCGACGCCTGCGCACCCTCTTCGGCACGCTGACCCCGACCGCAGCGGTCAACCCAGGTGCGGGGCCACCACCAGGCTCAGCTGGCGCAGCGCACCACCACGGGAGAGCCCGTCCCAGTTGCCACGCGCCACGCTGCGGATCTCGGAGGCCTCAACCCACAGCAACCGCATCGACCAATCAGGAAAGAACCGGCCTGAAACCCTGCCACGGCCCAGTTCGATCAGCTCGCGATGGCTGCGGGCACTGAGAATGCGGCTGTACACCACGTTGATGCTGTCTTCCGGTCCCTCGATGTACTGGAGGAAGCGGAGCCCATCGTAAAGAAGCACACCGGTAACGCAGGCTTCGAAGTTGAAGCCGGCGGCGGCCCTGGCGAGGTCGTCCACATGGTCCATGGAAAGCCCCGGTATCGCCTCACTTGCGTAGGCGATCGCGCGGAGGGGCACATTCGTTCCTTCTGGCGCAGGAGGTTTCCTGCACGGCAATGATCGCTGTCCCGTTGTAGGCGGCGATGAGGGCCTTCAGGCGCTGAGGCACCGCCGCCTCTCCTCGGCTGCACACTACGCTAACACCCGTCCCGGACTTCAAGCGGCGTTCGCGTAGGGCTCAACGATTGCAAGCAGCTTCTGCATCGCTTCGTCTTCGTCCTGGCTGGTTACCGCCCGCTGGATGAAACGGCTCCAGTCCGCAAGGGCGATCATCTGCAGCTCGCCCGCGCTGACCGACAGGCAGCGCATTGGCCAGAACGGCAACCGCCGCTGCCCGACACGGCCACGCCCGAGTTCGGTCAGTTGGGTGTGGCTGCGGGCGCCGCTTACGCGGGAGAAGGCAACATCCAGCCCGTCGGCCGGGCCTTCCATGTATTGCAGGAAGCGCTGCCCGTCAAACAACAGGACCCCGGTCACGCCCGCTGATCGATTGAAGCGGGCCGCATCTTCCATCAGTGCAGCCAGGCGTTCCGGCGTGAACCCTGGGGCAGCCTGGCTGGCGTAGACAATCGCGCTGTTCGGCATCGACCGCTCCTGCTCTCCCAGCCGATCAATGTAAGGTAGGCAGCGTTCACGCGCCGTAAACGCGTACAGGGCACGCGTCACACATCGGCCGATGTGCCCGGGTTTCATGGGATTCGGCCTGGATCGGAGACGCCTGACGGCGCGACCGCATGCTGCGGTGCGGCGAAATGGCCGGTGTTTACACAATGACCGGCCCGGTCAGCACGGCAGGGGCACCCGCCGCCCCAATCTCCGCCAGATAGGCTGAAAATCCCCCTGCGGCGCGCCCTTCCAGACGCGCACTGGTGAAGACGACGGGAGCACCGGCCCAGCGTACATCCGCGCCGCAGGCCTGCAGCGCCCTCACGATCTGAACGTCTTCCCCGCAGCGCAAGGCAGGAAAACCGCCGACCGCACGATAGAAATGGGCAGAGACACCCAGGTTGGCACCATGGATGCGCCCGTGACCTTCCCCCCACTGCTGCCGCCCCTGGAATACCCTGCGCAGGCGATGTTCGGACGGGCAGCGCGCCGCAATGTCCACCAGTCCGCAGAAGGCGTCACACGGCTGCTCCAGTTGTCCAACCAACCAATTGCCAGGGACCTCGCTATCGGCGTCGGTGCTGGCCAGCCACCTGGCGCCGCGACCCAACAGCTCGACGGCGGCCGCTGCGCGGGCAATCCCCACGCAGCGTGCATCCAGCCGCACAATGCCGACGCGCTGTTGGTGGCAGATGGACGCCGTCGCATCCGAGCAAGCGTCCAGTGCAACCACCACTTCGACCGGTTCGCCGCCCAGGCCCGGGTGCAGGGCCGCCCTTCGGATCGATTGCAGGCAGCGCGCCATGCTGGCTGCCTCGTTGTGCGCGGGGACCAGAACGCCTATCACCGCAGGCCCTCGTTGCGGGCCAGTGACAGCGTGCCGCGCGTCCAGCCCTGCAGCACGAAGTCCGCATCGCGATAGTGGAAGGCTTCGTGCAGGCCGTGGCCCAGGCACCGATGCACGACTTCGGTCCGGCTCACCCGCCCGGGGAACGAGGGCAACCAATGGCACGCGACCAGCAATCCGTCGTCACGAAGTGCTTGATCGATTCCGGCACGCAGCTCGCGAAGGGCGCTCGTCCCCAGGTAGTAGCCCATCTCACCGCAGACGATCAGGTCGAAGCGCCCCGGCGGCCATTGCTCGGGGTGGCTGGCGCAGTGGACCTGCACGTGCGGCAGGTGGGCCAGGTTGCGGCGGGCCCGGAACGCTGCGCGCGGGCTGATGTCGGTGGCCAGCAGGCGCTCACAGCGGGCCGCCAGGGCCTCGGTCAGCACGCCGTTGGAGCATCCCAGCTCCCAGCCACGATTGAACTGGCGCTGGCTCAGGCTGGCCAGCAGCAACGCACGCTTGCGTTCTTCATACCACCGGCTGCGGTAGCCAAAAGGGTCTTCCTGCTCATGCAGTTCATCGAAGTACGGTTGCGCGCTCATGCCAGAAATACCTCGTAATCGCGGAAAAATCGGGCCAGTACATGGGAAGGCAGCACCGGCGGGCTGTTCAGGCCCGGCACGTTGCCCGTCTGCGTCCGGAACCGGGCGATCGCACTTCGTTTCACCGACGCCACTGCGGAAATGTCGACAAGCTGCGGGAACTCCCACGCCATATGCGCGCAGGCCGGATCCAGCCAGTGCCAGCCCCATACCGGGTACTCCAGGCGACGGCAACCCACTGCGCGCGCGGCGCGGCAGGCTGCACGCCCTGCCGCTTCGTGATCGGGATGCCCATCGAAGCGCCAGGGCGCCAGCACCAGATCGCCCGGCTGCAGGTGCTGCTGCAGCCAGTCCTGCAAGCCCTGTTCGTGCTTGCTGACCGCGCCATCGCCGATGCCGAGATGAAACGTCGCGTCGGCCGCAATCCCAAGTTCCGCCAGCGCCGCTGCAAGCTCTGCCCGACGCGCCGACCGCAGGCGGTCCGGTGTCCACCACGGCTCACCCGGATAACACGCTTCACCATCGGTCACGGCAATGACGCCAATCTCCATGCCCTGTGCCGCAGCTTGATGGAGCAGCCCTCCACAGCCAAGGATCTCGTCGTCGGGATGCGGCGCAACGACCACAAGGCGGTGATGGTCGGCGCACAGCGAGCGGGCGGGCGTGGACGGTTGCTGCCAGAGCCAATCGCAGCGCAGCCAGGCCTGTTCCAGAGTTCCCTGTCCTTGCAGGGGTGTGCTGGCTACAGCGCCCATGCGGTCTCCTCGGCTGCCCGCTGCTCACCCAGCCACTGCCAATCGCGATCGGCATGGCACTGCCTGAGGAACACCGTCAGGTCCGCCCAGCGGCGGGCGTGCCCGTCTTCCAGGCACATCGGCGCCGGACCGAGCGCCCGGCCTGCAAGGTCCAGGACGCGCGTCGCCGCCCGCTCGACCACGCAGCGCAGCCGCACTACGTCTTCCCGATGTGCCGATTGGGGCGCGTCGTCGATGCGCGCGGCCACTTCGCGAAGCAGCGCCGCAGCCGGCCCCAGGGCAAGGTCCGCTGCACCCAGCAGCCGTGCGCGGTTGCCGTCGCTGCAGGCCGGCCGCATGCGTTCAGCCAGTGCCACCGCTGCGCCAAACCAGACCGCCGCGATACCGGCTCCGCCATGCCAGAAGACCGGCCGTTGCAGGTAGGCGTCGCGCGGTCCCAGAATCGTCATCGGTGCGCCGTCGAAGCGCACCGTCGTGGACGGAATGCCGGCCATGCCAGCCGCCGGCCAGGGCTCACCCGAAAGCGTGCACCAATGCTCCGCCGCCACATGGCAGAGCCACACGCCGTGTGTGTTCCGCACGGTTACCAGTGCCGCATCCACCCACGCGCTGCCTGAACACCAGGGCTTGTCACCATACAGTCCACCGCCGGCGTCGATGCGCAGGGTGTTGGCTGGGCCTTCTGCGGCCCACACCGCCAGCAGCTGCCCCTCAGCAACCATAGGCGCGTTCAGCTCGGCAATGATCGCCAGGGCGTCGTAATGCGCTTCCAGCACCTTGGCCAGGCAGAGGTCCTCTGCCCCCCACGCCGCCAGCGCCCGCCAACGCTGCAGCGTGTGGCCACTTCCGGGCAAAGGCAGTGCGGGCTGCTGGGCGAGAACCTGGCGCGCGCGGTTGAACAGCGAAGAAGGCAACGTCACATCCTGCATGGCCGATCTGCAATGAAGATAGGTCATGAACGTAGGCGCCCTGCGGTCACATCACTGTCTTGGCGGTGTGGCGGCCACATGAATACCCGGCGCAGTGTTCCTCACGCGCTCACCGCTGGCGCTGTTCGCTGGCACGCACGCACTGGCGCAGCTCCCACAGCCAGGGCAACACCACCAGGCCAAGCGCCGGCAGCAGTACGAACCCCCACAGCGCCGGTGCTGCCGGTGCCACATTGACTGCCCATCGAGGTTCGGCCTGCCACGCCACCCCGCCCAGCAGCACCCAAGGAGCGGCGTCGAGCACACTGTGCACGTGCTGCTCGGCCGGGCTGATGCGTCGCCGCCCGTCCGCGCTGACAGTGTCGAGGTAGCCGGCGATTGCGTGCGCGATGACCAGGACTGCCAGCAGCGTGACGAGCAACCACGTGCTTTCCAGCACGAGCCACGCCAGCACGCCGCTGCCGATGAGCAGCAGCTGCAGCCCATGCAGCAGGCTCTCGCGCATCGCGGACGTGTGCGGCAGGTCGGTACGCCGGTGAAAGTGGAAGTCCAGCGCACCGGCGGCCAGCCAGACTGCGTAGACACATGCCATGACAATCCAACTCATGACGGCCTGCTCAGGGAGTCAATACGATCTTGCGGCAGTCGTCGTCCTTGGCATCGAACATCGCATAACCTTGCGCCGCGTCGGCCAGGCGCATCCGGTGCGAGATGATGTCCCCCGGATCCAGCTTTCCTTCCAGGATTGCGTCCAGCAGCTCCGGCATCAGTCCCTGCACGTGAGTCTGCCCCATCTTGAATGTCAGGCCCTTGTCGAACGCATCGCCCAGCAGGAACCCGTGGATGAAACCGGCATAGACACCGGGAATGCTGACCACGCCGCCGCGGCGGGCGGCTGCGATGCACTGACGGATGGCCACGCCGCTGCTGCCTTCCAGTTTCACGGCGGTCAGCGCTGACTCCAGGGCACTGCCCTCGGCCTCGAAACCGACGGCCTCGATGCAGGCATCCACGCCGCGTCCACTGGTCTGGGTAAGGATGTAATCGGCCGGGTCCTCGATCTCCTTGAAGTCGATCGGCGTCACACCATATGCACGGCGCGCGTAGTCCAGGCGGTAGCGAAGATGGTCGACCATGAAGATGGTCTCCGCTCCCAGCAGCCGGCAGCAGGCCGCGCTCATCAGCCCAACCGGACCGGCACCGAAGATCGCCACTGTCGAGCCCGGCTTGACCCCTGCGTTCAGCGCGGCCTGATAGCCGGTGGGCAGAATGTCCGACAGGAACAGAACCTGTTCGTCGGCCACGCCTTCCGGGATGCGCAGTGGGCCCACATTCGCCTTGGGCACGCGCACGAATTCGGCCTGTCCGCCTGCCACGCCGCCATACAGATGGCTGTATCCGAACAACGCCGCCGGGGGCAGAAGGCCCTTCTGGTTCAGCGCAGCGCCCTTGCCCGGGTTGGTGGTCTCGCAGGCGGCATACTCGGCCAGCCGGCAGTGGAAGCACTCGCCACAAGCGATCACGAAAGGGATCACCACGCGATCGCCCGGCCTCACCTGGGTTACGCCGCTGCCGACCTCTTCCACCACGCCCATGAATTCGTGCCCCAGCACATCGCCGTCGTGCAGATCGGGAATCTTGCCCCTGTACAGGTGCAGGTCCGAGCCACAGATGGCGGTGGCGGTAACCCTCAGGATCAGGTCGTCCTCAGCTGCCAGCACCGGGTCCGGCACGGTCTCGACGCGCACATCCTTGCGGCCGTGATAGGTCAATGCCTGCATCGTGCTTCTCCAGAAGATCGGAA
The DNA here is from genome assembly GCF_037079935.1 of Stenotrophomonas maltophilia group sp. Smal12. Classification (NCBI taxonomy): domain Bacteria; kingdom Pseudomonadati; phylum Pseudomonadota; class Gammaproteobacteria; order Lysobacterales; family Lysobacteraceae; genus Stenotrophomonas; species Stenotrophomonas maltophilia group sp. Smal12. The sequence goes on from NZ_JBAWUK010000006.1 coordinate 37,997, forward strand.
CGACAGCATTGCAGGGACGCCCTCCTGCCCCGGTGACATCCAGGTGTGCGCAGCGTTCATTCCGCGGCGTCGTGGTGTTAACCCGGCCCGGGGCACGCTGCGAACACCCGCCACAGGAGCTCACCATGAACGACAAGCTGCCTTTCAATCCAACAACAGACGTGGACGATCAATCGAAAGCACACACGCCGGACAAGCGGCGCAATGGTCGAGCGAAGTGGAAGGAGCACGACATGCCGGACGACGGCGATGGCCCCAAGGCCGTACCCGAGGACTACGAGCGTCCCGATCCCGATCCGACGGGCAAGCGTTGAGGCCGCCTCACATCCTGGATGCGCCGGGTTCACGCGTCATGGTGCGCTGCCGGCGCAAGCTGCATGCACGGTTTCTGGTCAGGCTGAAAGAGGTGTTGCATGTGGAAACGCAACGGTCTCTCGCTGGTACTGCTCGCACTCACTGTCGTCTTCATTGTCGGGCAGGCAGTTGCGGGACATCACGTGCACAATCAGGAGTTGACGCAGCACGGGCGCGCGGCGATCGACCTCTGGCACTACCTGGCGACCGGGCATTTCGTGAGCGCTACATTCGAGAACTGGGAGAGCGAGTTCCTGCAGATGGGAATGTACGTTCTTCTGACCGTCACCCTGCGCCAGCGTGGCTCGGCCGAATCCCGGCCCCTGGACCCGGCGCAGGAGCAGAACCGCGTCGAGCCGGGCCCTGCGCCGTGGCCGGCTCGTCGCGGCGGCGCATGGAAGGTGCTTTACGGTCACTCGCTTGCGATTGCCTTCGGGCTGTTGTTCCTGCTCAGTTTTGCATTGCATGCATTGGGTAGCTGGCGCGCCGAGCAGGTCGAGCAGCAGCTGCAGGGGTTGCCGGTGCCGGGTTTCCTGGAGCATCTGGGCAGCAGCACGTTCTGGTTCGAATCGATGCAGAACTGGCAGAGTGAGTTTCTTGCGGTGCTGTCCCTGGTTGTACTTACGATCTTCCTGCGGCAGAAGGACTCACCGCAATCCAAGCCGGTCGAAGCTCCGCACGCGCAGACAGGGGATTGAACCATGGGAAATGCTCCGTCAACCGCCTTGCTGATCATCGATATGTTCAGTCGCTTCGACTTCCCAGGCGCGCAGGCGCTGGCGCCAGCAGCGGAGCGGGCGGCCGCACAGATCCGACGCTTGAGAAACCACTTTGATGGCCACGGATGGCCGGTCATCTACGCCAATGACAATTTCTCGGACTGGAAGCGTGACTTCCCCCAACAGGTAGCACAGTGCCAGCGGGATGGAGGACCGGCCGGGCGGATTGCCGACCTCCTCTCTCCCCTGCCCGGTCACTACTTCGTGCTCAAGCCCAAGCATTCGGCGTTCCTGGCCAGCCCGTTGCCGATTCTGCTGGCCAAGCTTGGCGTGCGCAGCCTTTGGCTCAGCGGGATGACGCCCGATTCATGTGTCCTGGCTACCGCGCTGGACGCCAACGCCAGGGAATTCGACGTAGTGGTGGCACGGGAGGCCGTGGCGGGGACGCCGGCCCGGAAACAGCGTGCGATGGCGCTGCTCGCCGATTCGGGTGCAGCCTGGGTCGCACGGCTCGCCTCGCTGGTCCCGGCATGACCGGCCGGAGCGGGCTCAGGCGCGGTCTGCGATTCCCTTTACACCGGCGTGACCGGCGCAATGTGCGCAGCAGAAGATCTGACCGCTTCCTTCAACGCCATGTCCGATGATCGCGCAGTCGCAATGTGCGCAGCGCGGTGCGAACGCATGGATGGCGCACTCGAACGAATCGAAGGTGCCGCTGCGTCCACCCTGCTGGAGGGTGAAGCTCTTGTCGTAGTCATTGCCGCAGACATCACAGGTAGCCATGGGGCACCTCATGCGGAGAAAGGAGCATGCAGTGTCGCGGGCGCGGGTGTCGGCGGTCGTGAATGCATCGTGTCGCCAGCGTGCAGAACACCGATGTGTTCATTACGCAGGCTGCAGCCCGCGTTGCCAACGCCCAGCCCACGCGTCTCAGCGTGCCTTGCCGGGCTCGGCACTGCCACCAGGCGATGTGCCGCGACCACAGGGAAACGCCGCGCGCAGCCCTTCGACAACCAGGGGAGACGCATCCTGTTGCAATCGTTCGCGGGGCAGCTGCCGGAGCTGGGAAGACACCTGATCGACCAGTTCATGCGGAAGGATCCGGCCCTGCCCACACCACTGACCGCGGCTGGCATCGGCGACACCCAGGATATAGCTGCTGGCCCGGGCGCTGGACAGCCCCCGGCAGTGTTCGCCATCGCAGAACCCGTCAGCACCTTTGCCCTGCAGCAGCGTGATGAGCTCCGCACCACTGACAAGCCAGGTGCGTTCCGGTTGCGTTGTGCCTGCCACGGCGGGTCCCACGAGGGCGCCGAGGCACAGTGTCAGGAGCCAACGCATGCGGCGGTGCGCGCGGCGGGCTTGATGTCCTTTCATATCGGGGTCCTGGCTGTCGTTTTTCTGGATTCCACGCGGCGCCGGTCAGAGTTGATCAAGCTGGTTGCGTGGTTGAAACGCCGGGTCGTCCTCAGCTTCCAGCATGGCATCCACCAAGGCGTCGAAGGGCGCGGCAGCGGTATCCAGGTCCGTGGAAGAAAGGAATCCGGATTCCCCCTGGCCGGCCAGGGCAATCGCGGCAACGGTCTCGCGCTCACCTTCCTCTGCCCAGAGATAGTCGTGGACCAGTGCCACCCCATGGTCGCCCGCCTTCAGGAAATCGGCCGCGCCCCGTGCCACAGCCAGAAACGCGATGAGATCGTAGAGGCTTTCCGAATACGTCAGCGATCCCGCAACAAAGTGCGTACCAGTGCGGTCATAGGCGGCAACCTGGATATTCTCGGCCTGCGCGGATGCAAGGAAGGCCTTCAATGCGGCGCGATTGTCGGGGTAGCGGGCCAGCAGGGCCTGGCAGTCTATGAGCAGTTCATCCAACGCCTCGTCGCTTGAAGACGGCAGGCATTCACCGTTGCCCAAGCGCCACGGCCCGGCGATGCATCGCCAGTCGGACCATCGGGATGGCGAAGGCAGGGGCGCCGCCAGCCATCTGGAGAGATCTTCGTGGCGCAACTGCAGGCGCAACAGCGCTGAATAAGGCTCTGACAAGGCGATGACCCATCCGGTCTGCGTGTCCAGATGGCTTTTAGCAGACAACGCGCGACCCGCCAACACCCCAGTCCCAGCCTCATGGACTGCGACTGCGACTGCTACTGCCGCAGGCGCGGCGCCGGACTATCGCGCAGCCGTTGACCCTCTCACTACGCACCTTCCGGTCATCACCAGTCTGCGTACCGGCAGCTCCGGCATGCGCAGGCGCTCCAGCAACAGCGACATCGCGGCCCGCCCCATCTCTTCAACCGGCTGCTCGACCACGGTAATACCCGGTTCGACCAGCTCGGTCCATCGCTCGTTGTCGAAGCCTGCCAGCGCCAGCTCTCCTGGAATCGCAAGCCCAGCGCTGCGGGCCGCTTTCAATGCGCCCATGAGCAGCAGGCTGTTGCTGGCGACCAGCGCATCGGGACGCGAAGGACTGGTCAACCACGGCTCGACCGTTGCGATGGCGGCCTCGGCCGTGGGCTCTACCTCGCGGTAGTCCGGTTCCAGCCCGTGCCTGCGCATTGCAGCGATATAGCCGTCGCGGCGTTCGGCCGCCGTGGTACTGGTGCTGCCGAACAGGCCACCGATGCGGCAATAGCCGCGCTCGGCCAGGTGTTCGACCAGGCCCGCCATCGCCGCTGCGTTGTCGAGGACCACGCTGTCGATCGAGCCACCGGGTGCGGCACGATCGACCAGGACCGTAGGGTAATCCAGCGTGAGCCGGTCCAGCCGCCCCACCGTGGTCCGGGTGGGCGCAAAAATCAGCCCACTGATGCGTTCCTCATGCATCAACTGCAGATACAGCGCCTCGCGCTCGGGGTCCTCATCGGTGTTGCAGAAGGTGACGCGAAGGCCTTCCCGGTACGCGACTTCCTCCACGGCGCGGATCAGCGCGGTAAAGAACGGGTTGCGGATATCGGCCACGATCAGGCCGATGATGCCGGTATGCCGGGCGCGCAGGCGTCTTGCCTGCAGGTTGGGGTGATATCCGGTCTGGCGGATCGCCGCCTCCACCCGGCCGCGCACGGCCTCGCTGACCGGGCCGCCGCCGAGCACCCGCGACACCGTGGACTTGGATACCCCCGCCACGCGTGCGACGTCATTGATGCTGATGCTCACTGGTAACGTTCCCGGAATCGAGCGCTTTTCTGGGCCGGACGGCCCTCCAGCACCATGTTAACGCCAAAGGACTATTGGATTTTTGTGCACTGCACATTGAAATGGTGAGTGGGAACGTTCCCAATACATCTCAGCCACCCCTTCCGCGGAGCCCCCTTTGTCGCCCCAGACCTCCCCTTCCCCGGCCAGCCGGGAACTGATCCGCCTGGACGCGCGGGCGCAGGACAAGACCGATGCCATTGCCCAGGTCGCCCAGATGCTGGTCGCGTCCGGCTGCGTGGCGCCGGGGTACGAAGCCAGCATGGGGCGGCGCGAAACGCTGGCGAACACCTTCCTTGGACACGGCGTAGCAATCCCGCACGGGCTTGGCGAGGACCGCCATCTGGTGCACCGCGATGGCATCGCCGTGCTGCAGTTGCCGCAAGGCGTGGAATGGAACCCGGGACAGGTCACCCGTCTGGTGGTCGGCATCGCTGCCCAGTCGGATACCCACATCACGGTGCTGCGCCGCTTGACCCGGCTGATCCAGGACGAGTCCACGCTGCAGCGGCTGTTCACCACCACCGAGGCGGGCGAGATCGTGAACGCGCTGGCCGGCGATGTTGCGATTGCCGCCATCCACGCGCCAGCGGTGGATCTGGCCGAGCGCTTCGAATGGACCATCGCCTACCCCAACGGACTGCACGCCCGTCCTGCCACGCGCTGGGCCGAGACGGCGCGCGGCTTCGCGGCCCGCGCGCAGGTCCGCGCAGGCGATCAGGCGGCCGATGCCAAGAGTCTGGTAGCGCTGCTTCAGCTCGGGCTGCGTGAGGGCGATGCTGTGCGTGTTTCTGCCGAGGGCGCCGATGCCCCCGCGCTGCTGGCTGCGCTGCGCAAGGTCATGGATGGATTGGTCGCACAGGAAAGGGCTGATGCCGAGCGTGCAGCCCAGCGCAAGGCAGCAGCCCCTGTCGCCGGGTGGAAACCACCCGAAGCGCAGGCGACGATCATTGGCATCGGCGCCAGCCCCGGATTGGCGATCGGCCCGGTGCATGTGCTGGCCAGCACGCAGGCGGAAGTCACCGACCGTCCTGCCCCGCTTGGCGAGGGCGGCGCACGCCTGCAGGATGCACTCGGCCGCACCCGCCAGCAGCTGGCCGCCCTGCAGGACGACACACAGCGCCGCCTTGGCGCTCCGGATGCGGCGATCTTCAAGGCGCAGGCCGCGCTGCTCGACGACACCGACCTGATCACCCGCACCTGCCAGCTGATGGTCGAAGGCCATGGTGTGGCGTGGTCATGGCACCAGGCCATCGAGCAGATCGCCTCCGGGCTGGCGGCGCTGGGCAATCCGGTGCTGGCCGGGCGCGCGGCGGACCTGCGTGATGTCGGCCGGCGCGTGCTGGCGCAGCTTGACCCTTCTGCTGAAGGTGGTGGCCTGGCGGATCTGCCGTCGCAACCGTGCATCCTGATCGCCACAGATCTCTCGCCTTCGGATACCGCCAATCTCGACACCGGTCGCGTGCTCGGCCTGGCCACCGCGCAGGGCGGGCCGACCTCGCACACCGCCATCCTCTCGCGCACGCTGGGCCTGCCGGCGCTGGTGGCCGGCGGCGCCGGGCTGTTGGCGATCCAGCCAGGCCGCGAAGCGATCCTGGACGGCAGCAGCGGACGGCTCTACCTGTCCCCCTCCGAAGCCGATCTCGCCTCGGCACGCGAATGGATCGCCGAACAGCAGCAGATCCGCGAGCGCGAAGCCGCGCAACGCGCGCAACCCGCCCAGACCCCCGACGGCCACCGCATCGACATCGGCGCCAACGTCAACCTGCCCGACCAGGTGCCACTGGCACTGGAACAGGGTGCGGAAGGCGTCGGCCTGATGCGCACCGAGTTCCTGTTCCTCGAACGTGGCAGTACGCCCAGCGAGGAGGAGCAGTACACCACCTACCTGGCGATGGCCAAGGCACTCGACGGCCGCCCGCTGATCGTGCGCGCGCTCGACATCGGCGGCGACAAGCAGGTGGCGCACCTGGAACTGCCACGCGAGGAGAACCCGTTCCTCGGCGTGCGCGGCGCGCGCCTGCTGCTGCGCCGCCCTGACCTGCTGGAGCCGCAACTGCGTGCGCTGTATCGCGCCGCCAAGGACGGTGCACGCCTGTCCATCATGTTCCCGATGATCACGTCGGTGACCGAGCTGGTCGCACTGCGCGCCATCTGTGAGCGCCTGCGTGCCGAGCTGGAGGCGCCGGTGGTGCCGATCGGCATCATGATCGAAGTGCCGGCTGCCGCCGCTCAGAGCGACGTACTGGCGCGCCATGCCGACTTCTTCTCGATCGGCACCAATGATCTGACCCAGTACGTGCTGGCGATCGACCGCCAGAACCCGGAACTCGCCGCCGAGGCCGACAGCCTGCATCCGGCGGTGCTGCGCGCGGTCCGCGCCACGGTTGAAGGCGCACGGCTGCATGGGCGCTGGGTCGGCGTCTGTGGCGGCCTGGCCGGCGACCCCTTCGGCGCCATGTTGCTGGCTGGCCTGGGCGTGGACGAACTGTCGATGACTCCGAACGACATCCCGGCGGTGAAGGCGCGCCTGCGTGGCACCGCGATGACCGAACTGCAAGCGCTGGCCAGCACCGCACTGGGGTGCGAAACCGCCGAGCAGGTGCGCGCCCTCGATGGAGCGCGCGCATGACTGCCCGCGCCGTCACCGTGACCCTGAACCCGGCCATCGACCAGACCGTGCGCCTGGCCCGCCTGCAGCCAGCCCGCGTGCATCGGGCCGGCAGCTCCCGCGACGACGCAGGCGGCAAGGGCATCAACGTGGCGGCCTGCCTGGCCGACTGGGGCGTGCCGATCACCGCGCTGGGTGTGCTGGGCGACGGCAACGACGGCGTGTTCCGCACGCTGTTCCGTGAGCGGGGCATCATTGACGGCTGCCTGCGCGTTCCGGGCCATACCCGCACCAACATCAAGCTGGTCGAAGAGGCCAACGGCGAAACGACGGACATCAACCTGCCGGGCCTGGCCGTGGACGCTGCCGATCTGGACGCGGTGTCGCGCCAGCTCGGCGCCCTGCTCGCGCCCGGCCTGCCGGTCGTGCTGTCCGGCAGCCTGCCGCACGGACTACCGGCCGATGCATGGGCGCGGTTGCAGGCGCAGGCCGGAACGGCCGGTGCGCGCGTGCTGCTGGACACCAGCGGCGATGCGCTTGCAGCTGCGCTGGACGGCGCGCGGGGCGCGCTGCCCTACGCCATCAAGCCCAACCGCCACGAACTGGAGGCTTGGACCGGCACGTCGCTGCCGGATCGCAGCGCACTGCGCGCTGCAGGCCAGGCCTTGGTCGAACGCGGTGTCGCACTCGTTGCCATCTCCATGGGGACCGACGGCGCGCTGTTCATTGATCGCGCCGGCGCCCTGGTCGCGCGACCGCCGCGTCTGGCCCAGGGCAGCACGGTGGGCGCCGGTGATGCCATGGTCGCCGGCATCGCCGCCGCGCTGTTGGAGCGCTCCCTCGACCTCGCCGCCTGTGCACGACTGGCCACGGCGTTCTCGATGAGCCGGCTGGATAGCGGAGACGCGCGGCGGCTCGATCCGGCGCAGGTGCGCGCCGGGGCCGGCGATGTACTGATCGAGCGGTTGGATTGAAACACCTGCCGGAGGAGCAGCGGTCGGCTTCGGGCCACCCGCGATGCCTCCGGCAAGGACGAACCCGAAGCATTCCAGGAGTTCCCATGCACGCTTCCACCGTAGTCATCGCCGCTGGCGAACGCAGCATCGAGGCGGTACTTGCCGCCGAGGCTCTGCGTCGCGCGGCCCGCCAGCGCGGGCTTGAGCTGATGATCGAAATCCGCAGCGACCAGGGCGTGACCGGCGCGCTGCCCGCCTCGGACGCCGCCTCCCCGACCCAGCTGCTGCTGGTGGGCGATGGCGAGGCAGACATCGCACGCTTCGGCAATGCCCGGATCGTGCATGCCAGCCTGGGCGAGGTATTGGACGATCCGGTCGCCGCGCTTGCACCGCTCGCAGCCGCGCCGGCCAGTGCCCCCGCCACCGGGGCTGGCAAGCGCATCGTTGCCGTCACCTCCTGCCCCACCGGCATCGCTCACACCTTCATGGCAGCAGAAGGCCTGCAACAGGCTGCCAAAGCGCTGGGCCATGCGATCCGGGTTGAAACACAGGGCTCGGTCGGCGCGCAGGATGCGTTGAGCGATGCGGAAATCGCCACTGCCGATGTGGTGCTGATCGCCGCCGACCGCGAAGTCGATCTTTCGCGTTTCGCAGGCAAGCGCCTGTTCAAGAGTGGTACCAAGCCGGCGATCAATGACGGCCAGAACCTGATGCGCAAGGCGCTGGCCGAGGCCGGCGTGCACGCGGGGACAGCGGCTTCGGGCCGTACCGCAGAAAGGAACAAGAGCACCGGTCCTTACAAGCACCTGATGACCGGCGTGTCGTTCATGCTGCCGTTCGTGACAGCCGGCGGCCTGTTGATCGCCCTGGCGTTCGCACTCGGCGGCATCTATGCCTTCGACGACGCACACAAGGGGACGCTGGCCTGGTCGCTGTTCCAGATCGGCGCCAAGTCCGGTTTCATGCTGATGGTGCCGGCGCTGGCCGGCTACATCGCCTACTCCATCGCCGACCGCCCCGGCATCGCGCCCGGCATGATCGGCGGGCTGGTTGCGGTCAACATGGACGCAGGCTTCATCGGCGGCATCCTCGCGGGCTTCATCGCCGGCTATGGCGTGCACTGGATCAACCGTGCGCTGCGCCTGCCGCGCAGCCTGGAAGGCCTCAAGCCGGTGCTGATCCTGCCGGTACTGGGCACGCTGCTGGTCGGCCTGCTGATGATGTACGTGATCGGCACGCCGGTGGCCGCACTGCTGGCCTGGCTGACCGACTGGCTGCGCGGCATGGAGGGCAGCAGCGCGATCCTGCTCGGTTTGCTGCTGGGCGGCATGATGGCCGTTGACATGGGTGGACCGGTCAACAAGGCGTCCTACGCCTTCTCCACCGCCCTGATTTCCAGCCAGGTCTACACGCCGATGGCGGCGACCATGATCGGCGGCATGACGCCACCGCTGGGCATCGCGCTGGCGACGTGGTTGTTCAGCAACCGCTTCACTGCCGAGGAGCGCGGCACTGCCGGTGCCGCCGGCGTGCTCGGCCTGAGCTTCGTGACCGAGGGGGCTATTCCCTACGCGGCACGCGATCCGCTGCGCACCATTCCTGCGCTGATCCTCGGCTCGGCCGTGGCCGGTGCGATCTCGATGGCCGCAGGCGTCGAGTTGAAGGTGCCGCACGGCGGTGTGTTCGTGCTGCCGATCCCGAACGCGGTCACCCATCTTGGTGTCTACCTGCTGGCGCTGTTGGCCGGCGTGGCGGTCACCGCGATTGCACTGCGCATCCTCAAGAAGCCGGTCACAGCCCCCACCCCGTAAAAGGAACCCCGCCCATGACCTGCCCTTCCTGCCGCCTGGTGCCGGTAGCGATCCTGCTGACCCTGCCCTCACTGGCCGTAGCTGCCAACGCGAGTGATGTCTTCACTCCCAAACTGGCTTACACCGGCGAGGCGGCCGCCACGCTCGATGGTGGCAAGCGCAGCGGCACCGCTTACGCCGGCCAGCTGATGTTCGGCGCCGATGTTGACCTCGACGCTGCGTTCGGCTGGCGGGGGGCCACGATCAAGGCCTATGGCATCAATCGCCACGGCACCAACCTCGCCAACAGCAGCACCGGCAACAGCACCTCGGTGCAGGAAATCTACGGCGGCCAGGGGACCCGCCTGGCCAACCTGACCCTGGAACAGAAGCTGTTCAACGACCGGCTGGTGCTGGAGGCCGGTCGCAGCGTCGCCAACATCCACCACCTCGGGTCGGAGCTGTGCCAGTACTTCCAGGGCAACTCGGCGTGCGGCAACCCGACCTACGTTTTCCGCACCAGCAACTTCACCTGGTGGCCGGTGTCGAGCTGGATGGCCGACGCCACGGCCTGGGTGACGCCCGATGTCTATGTCCGCATCGGTGCCTACCAGGTCGATCCCAGCCAGGCCGAGGATGGCCAGCATGGCCTGAAGTGGAATACGAACCAGGCCACCGGCTGGATCGTGCCCTACACGATCGGCTGGCGCAGCCCGGCTTCGGCACGACTGAAAGCCCGCTACGAACTCGGTGGCTGGCAGGACAACTCGACCTATCGCGATCCGCTGCGCGATGCCAACGGCATTCCCGCGCTGCTCAGTGGCCAGGAGTACGCGGCACGCCACGGTCGCTCCGGTGCGTTCGCGCGCTTCGAGCAGCAGCTTACCGGCGATGGCAATGGCCGCGGCCTGACCCTTTTCGGCGCCGCGCTCAAGGGTACCTCCGGGCAGCTGATCGAGGATCACTTCCTGCAGGCCGGGCTTGTGCAGAAGGGCACGTTCGCCCGCCGGCCGCAGGACAGCATCGGCTTCGTCGTCACCCGGCAGAAGTACAGCGGCATCGCGCTGGAGAACCTCCGCCTGGCCCGCGCTGCCGCCGGCGGCAGCGGCACCCCGCACGGAAGCCAGGTGATGATGGAGCTGAGCTATGGCATCCAGCTCACCCCGCAGCTCAGGATTGCACCGAACCTGCACTACATCGTGCATCCGGACCCGTTCAACGAACCTGCGCGGCAGCGGGACCTGCCGAATGCACTGATCGCGGGCATGCGGGTTGACTGGAACCTGTAGCAGATGGCACGTGTCGGTCAGGCGCAGCCCGTGTCAGGCACCAGGGTCCACAACCGGTCCAGGCGGCGTACCGATACTCCGGAACCAGGGCGATTGCGGGCCCTGGCCGGGCTTCAGCTGCTGTCCGCCACCCACGCCAGTTCGAACGTCAACGCGAGGCGCTGGCCAGGCTCCAGCCGGTGCGGTGCCAGCGTGAAGCCGTCCGGCGGGCCACTCTGCGGTTCGACACAGGTGGCGTGCGGCGCAGCGTCGTAGACCACCCAGTGGTCGTGGTCCGACCTCAGCCGCAGGCGTTGGCCTTCGCGTACCAGCGTGATGTCACCGTCGGCAACGAAGCAGTCATCCCAGGGGCCGGTGGTGGGCTCCACGTGGGGCAGCGTGGCAATACCTTCCCTGTCCCGCGGATACATCGCGCGAGGATTGAACAGCAACCGGTCCGGCTTCCTGAACCAGGGGTGCCAGCCCAGCACCGCCGGCATCGCCTGCTCGCCGGCCTGGACCGAAAGGCGCAGCTGCAGGGTGTGCCCCTGCAACCGCAGTTCCAGCATGGCAATGCCACCGAAGGGCCAGTAGCTGTCGCGCGGCAGCTGCAGCGACACCTCGGCTGCGGCCGCATCCAGCCGGTCGATCTGCCAGGGTCGCGAGAAGCCGACCCCATGGATGGCATGCCCGTCGAAGTTGAGCGGCAGCCGATGCGGCATGCCGTCAAAACGGAACTGTCCACGGCGGATGCGCCCGGCCCACGGCACCATCGGGTAGCAGCCCCAGGCGATCGCCGCCGCCCCGGTCTCCTGCGCGTCCACCAGCCATTCCACGCCCCGGTAACGTAGGTGCGCGATGCGCCCGCCCGCCGCTGCGGCGAGCGCAACCTCCAGTTCGCCGCATCTCAGCCAGTGCAGCTGACCGGCCGGCAGCGGGGCCAGCGCATCATCCCTCGGCAACATGTGCTCAGGCCCCATAGGGATTGATCGTGCGGATGCTTCCGTCCGGCTCCATGTGCAGCGGCGTGCACTTGGCTGAGCGCAGGTGGGTAATGCCGCCGGACATCAGCGCATCGTGATAGAACAGGTACCACTGGCCCTGGAACTGGCAGATGGAGTGGTGGGTGGTCCAACCGACCACGGGGGTGAGGATCACGCCAGCATAGGTGAACGGCCCGTACGGGCTGTCACCCACGGCGTAGCACAGCTGGTGGGTGTTGCCAGTGGAGTACGACAGGTAGTAGCGACCCTGGTACCTGTGCAGCCACGGGCCTTCGAAGAAACGGCGCGCATGGTCGTCCGCACGCAGCGGCTGGCCATGCTCATCCAGGATCTGCACTTCGCGGGTGGGTTCGGCCAGCTCGGTCATTCCAGCATCCAGGCGGCCCACGCGCGGCCCCAGGGCCGGCGCGCCGCCCTCGGGTTCCTCGTGCGCTTCGCTGTACTGGTTGTCACGATACTTCTGCAGCTGCCCGCCCCAGATGCCACCGAAGTACAGGTAGTGGCTGCCATCGTCGTCTTCGAACACGGCCGGGTCGATCGAGTACGCGCCCTTGATCGGCTCCGGCTGGGGTACGAACGGGCCCTCCGGTCGCGCACCGATTGCCACGCCGATGCGGAACCGGCCCTCGGCGTCCTTGGCCGGGAAGTACAGGTAGTAGCGGCCATCGCGACAGGCGGCATCGGGAGCCCACATCTGTTTCCGCGCCCACGGCACGTCGCGCACGTGCAACGCCATGCCGCAATCCACGGCCGCGCTATCGGGCGTATCCATCTTCAGCACATGGTAATCCTGCATGCCGAAGTGGCCGCCTTCATCGTCGAATGGCTGGCCACCGTCGATGTCGTGCGACGGATAGATGTACAGGCGCCCCTCGAATACGTGCGCCGAAGGGTCGGCGGTGTAGATGTGGGTCACCAGCGGTTGCGAAATGGCGTGTGCGCTGAGCTGCGCGAGACGGGCTTCGCTGGCCTGGCCGTCTTCACCGGCAGAGAGGTCGATCATGGTTGTCATCTTGGCGTTACGCGGAGGCGTCGGCGGAACGGCGACGCAGGTGGAGATCCTGCTCGATGCGGGTTTCCGCGCGCTTGTCGATCCGGTAGAAGAACAGCAGCGCCACGGCGAGCAGGAACGGAAGGGAGCAATAGACGCTTACGGTCAGGCGGATGCCCTGCACCACGGCCTCAGGCTGCTGCACCAGGCCTGCCTGGTAGCCGTAGTGGGCAAGGATCGCGGCGACCAGCGCGCCGCCGACACTGAGGCCGATCTTCAGGCCGCACAGCATCGCCGAGAAGATGATCGCCGTTGCCCGGCGATGGTTCTTCCACTCGGAGTAGTCCGCAACGTCCGCGATCATCGCCCACAGCAGCGGGATGGTGATGCCATAGCAGAAGCCATGCAGCATGAAGGCAGCGAAGGCCACCGCCACGCCCGTGGGTGGAAACAGGTAGAAGGCAAGCAGGAACAGGGTCGAGACAAACAGGGCGCCACCGAAGACATCGCGCTTGCCGAAGCGATCCGCCAGCCGCCGTGATGCACCAATACCCAGGATCATGCAGAGGATGCCGCACGCGTTGAACAGGCTGAACGCCGAGGTGGCCGCGTCCTTCGGCCAGGTGAACGCCGCGAAACCGGCGCTGGCCAGGGCGCCATTCAATGCACGGATCAGGCCGTTGAAGCCTGAGTTTTCCAGAAAGCCGGCCAGCGCGGCTTCGCTCATGTAGTACTGGAAGTAATAGATGTAGGTGCCGCCTTTCAACGCCAGGTTGATGAACACCAGCACGGTCAGCGCCAGCATCACCTGCCACGGGCGGTTGTGCAGCAGGTCCGACAGGTCCTGCACAATGCCGCCGGTCTGCTCGCGCGTCGGCACGATGCGTTCGCGGGTGGTGGCGAAGGTGATCAGGAAGAACACTGTTCCGATCAGTGCGAAGGCGGTCATGACCTGTTCGAAGCCGCGCACCCGGTCGCCGTCACCCAGAATCAGCACCAGCGGCATCAGCAGCACCTGGATGATGAACTGCGCGATCATCACGGCCACGAAGCGGTAAGCCGAAAGGCTGTTGCGCTGCGCCATGCTGCCGGTCAGCACGCCGCTCAGGGCCGAGTACGGCAGGTTGTTCGCGGCGTAGACGCAGACCAGCAGCGCGTAGGTGCCCAGTGCATAGATCACCTTTCCGCGCTCGCCCAGGTCCGGGGTGCTGAACGCCAGCAGGGACAGTACGCCAAAGGGGATGGCCGTCCACAGGATCCACGGGCGGAAGCGGCCCCAGCGGGTGGACGTTCGGTCAGCCGCAATTCCGATCAACGGCGTGAACACGAACGCACCCAGCAGGCCGACCACAAAGATGATCGTGGCCGCGGTCGCAGCTGGCAGGCGGTAGACGTCGGTGTAGAAGAATGCCAGGTAGGTGATCAGGGTCTGGAAGATCAGGTTGGCGGCGAGATCGCCCAGGCTGTAGCCGAGCTTCTCGCGAACCGACAGCGCGTGTTCAGTGCTTGCCATGCAGCGGACGTCCTGGAAAAGGGATCTGGTCGAAGGGGAATCGATGCCAACGAGGGCGATCAGTCATGCGCGGGCACCACGCTGAACCTGCCCTGCGCACGAATATCGGCACTGGACGCCCCTACCCTGACCTCGTAGGCACCGGGCTGCACCTCGTACGCCGCACGCGCTTGGTCATAGTGGCGCAGGGCCTGCGCTGCCTGCAGGGTGAACGTCACCGTGCGGCGTTCGCCCGGGGCCAGATGGACCCGCTGGAAGCCACGCAGCTCCTGCACGGCATCACCACCACCGGCGTGTGCGCGCCGCACGTACAGCTGTACCACTTCGTCACCGCTGCGTGTGCCCGCGTTGGTCACATCCACCGCCACGCCCAGGCGGCCATCGGCGCCGATGGTGTCCGCATCGAGGCGGAGCGCTCCATAATCGAAGCGCGTGTACGAGAGCCCGTGACCAAACGGGTACAGCGGCGTGCCGCGGAAGTAGCGGTAGGTACGGCCCTCCATGGCGTAGTCGTCGAATGCCGGCATCGCTTCGCCGGCCTTGTAGAACGTGACCGGCAAACGGCCGGCGGGATTGACGTCGCCGAACAGCGCCTGGCCGACGGCGGTGCCGCCGCGCTGCCCGGGGTACCAGCTCATCAGGATCGCCGGCAGATGCGCCTGCGCCCAGTCCACGG
Source organism: Stenotrophomonas maltophilia group sp. Smal12 (assembly GCF_037079935.1). Taxonomy (NCBI): domain Bacteria; kingdom Pseudomonadati; phylum Pseudomonadota; class Gammaproteobacteria; order Lysobacterales; family Lysobacteraceae; genus Stenotrophomonas; species Stenotrophomonas maltophilia group sp. Smal12. The sequence goes on from NZ_JBAWUK010000006.1 coordinate 53,071, forward strand.
CGATGGCCGAGCCGCCGGTGAGTACCATCACCACCGGCTTGCCGGTAGCGTGCAGGGCCTCCAGCAGGGTGCGCTGCGGCGCGGGCAACCGCAGGTCGGTGCGGTCGCCACCGGCAAAGCCCGGATAGTTGACCGTCATTTCCTCGCCTTCGACATCGCCGGTGAGTCCACCGACGAACACCACCACATCGGCCTCGCGTGCAGCATCGAGCGCTTCATCGAACGGCGCCTTGGCACCGGGCATGCGCCACCCCAGGCGCACGCCGGCATCGCGCTGGTCGTCGTAGTATTCCAGTTTCAGGTCATAGGCACGCCCCGCCTGCAGGTCGAGTTCGACACCCTCGGCATGCAGGCGATCCGTGTTCACCCAGTGATCGATCACACGCTTGCCGTCCAGGTACAGGCGGTAGCCATCATCGCCGGCCACCTCCAGCCGGTAACGACCGGACACGGGGGGCAGCAGCTGGCCACTCCAGCGGATGCTGAAGCGGTCGTCGGGAATCCCCTGCCCCGGTGCCGCTTCGCCGCGTGCCAGCAGGTTGTCGGTCGGCGAGCCCCGGTCCCAGCGGAAGCCGATCTGCGCGTCGGTCCGCACCAGGGCCGGAGTGCCAGACAGGTCGGGCGTGCGGAAGTACTCGCCGCGCAGGCCGCGCTCGGGCGAGTCGGCCGAGGGCCGCAGGAAGGTCGGCTCGATCAACGGCGTTGCACCGGGATCGTCGCGCCCTTCCACCAGGTCCACGCCGCGGGCATAACGCACTTCAACGCCCTTGGCCGCCTCGCGTATGCCCTGCAGGATGGTGACCGGCGCGGCCGGTGTGCCGAAGTAGTTGCCGAGCAGCGCCATGGTGTCGTCGGCGGTGGGTCCAACCACGGCAATGCGCCTGGTGTCGCGCGACAGCGGCAGGATGCCATCGTTCTTCAGCAGCACCAGCGAGGCCTGCGCGGCCTTGAGCGCGAGCGCATCATGGGCCGGCGCCTGGTTCACCGAGGCCGGAATGCGCGCCCAGCGCACCCGCTCCGGCGGATCGAACATGCCCAGGCGCATCCGTGCGGTGAACAGGCGGGTCACCGCATCGTCGATCTCCGCTTCGCTGATCAGCCCCTGGCGCACTGCCGCAGGCAGCGTTGCGTACTCCTGGCCGCATTCCAGCTCGGTGCCGTTCCTGACCGCCAGCGCCGCGGCGGCTTCGCGCGTGGCGACGATACGGTGGTGCTTCCAGATGTCGACGATGGCCCAGCAGTCCGAGACCACGTAGCCCTTGAAGCCCCAGTCGCGTCGCAGCAGATCACGCAGCAGGAAGCGGCTGGCGCTGGCGGACTCGCCGTAAACGCGGTTGTAGGCGCCCATGACCGCATCCACTTCGCCTTCCTTCACCAGCGCCTCGAACGCCGGCAGGTAGGTGTCGTAGAGGTCGCGCCGGCTGGGGCGTGCATCGAAGTGATGGCGGTCGGCCTCCGGCCCGCTGTGCACGGCCAGGTGCTTGGCGGTGGCGTCCAGCTTGCGGTAGACGGGGTCGTCGCCCTGCAGGCCGCGTACGAAGGCCACGCCCATGCGCGCGGTGAGGTAGGGATCCTCGCCGTAGGTCTCCTGTCCGCGCCCCCAGCGCGGGTCGCGGAAGATGTTGACGTTCGGCGACCAGAAGGTCAGGCCCTGGTAACGGCCATGCGCGCCTTCGCGGAGGAACTGGTGGTGCTTTGCGCGGGCCTCGTCGCTGATGGTCGCGGCCACCTGCCCCATCAACGGTACATCGAAGGTCGCGGCCAGGCCGATTGCCTGCGGAAACACCGTGGCCTGCCCTGCCCGTGCCACGCCATGCAACCCCTCATTCCACCAGTCGTAGGCGGGCACGCCCAGCCGTTCGATTGCCGGCGCGGCATTCTGCATCTGCGCGGCCTTCTCTTCCAGGGTCATCTGCGCGACGAGTGCGGCGGCCCGTTGCTCGAAGCTTGCCGAGACATCCAGCCAGGGCCGTGGCGCGGCCGCGGATGCGGCGGCCGCCACGCAGCTCAGGACGAACACGGTGGCCCGTCCACGCCACGTACGGCGGCGGGCCCTGGACGAAATCGACAGTCTCATTTGCTTCTCCCGGTGCGCTCGTCGCGCGCGAAGGGACCCAGCAGTGCGCCCACGAAGCCGCCTGCCCGGTCCGTACTCAGAACGGTGCCGTCCACGTCGCCTGCGAGCAGTTGCCAGCCCTGCCCGTCGCCGATGTCGAACGAGAACGCGTAGTCGCCCTCGTTGCCGGCAATCTTCAGGCGCAGCGCTGCAGACGCCGGCACGTCATGGCTGGCCAGCGTCCGCGTGCTGCCACCCCCGTCACGCGCTTCGAGGAAGAGCGAGAGGCGCCCCCCGCCAAGGTCACGAACGCCGAGGAAGTACCAGTACGCCTCGCTCTGGAACGCCGCCAGACCGGCGGCGACACCGGGGGCTGGCGGGGTCATCGCGGTGCTCGCCTCGAAGCGCAGATGCTGCTGGCGCCGGCCGAGAAATGCCGGATTGCGCAACGTGTCCAGATCCTCGGCAAGCGGGTGCACGGCCAGCATGCCGGGGCGCTTGTGCAGGTCAGCCCAGGCATGCCTGGGCACGCGCACGCGCAGCCACTGGCGATCGAGCGCTGGGCCATCAAAATTGTCGCGCGCCACGAAATTGCCGGTCGACGGGGCCTGCGATGCCTCGCCCTGCATCCATGACGGCGCCTCGGCCACGTAGGGAATGGCCTGGTCGGTCGGCAGGATCTGCGGCCAGCCATCCTGCCATCGCACCGGCAACAGGTAGGTCTCGCGCCCGGTGTTGTAGTGGCGCTTCTGATAGTTGCGGCTGGCCAGGAACACCGCCCACCACGAGCCATCCGGGCCTTCGACCAGATCGGCGTGGCCGGCATTGGTGATCGGCAGCGGACGGTCGTCCGGCAGCTCGCGCTGGGTCAGGATCGGATTGCCCGCATAGGGAACGTAGGGTCCCCACACCGCGCGGCTGCGCAGCACCACCTGCGAATGCTGCGGCCCGGTACCCCCTTCAGCGTCGGACAGGTAATACCAGCCCTCCCGCTTGTAGATGTGCGGTCCCTCGATCCAGATCGGATTCTTCGCCGGCTCCACGCCTCCATCAACCAGCACCCGGCGTGGCCCAACCGGCTTGAACGCCGGCAGATCGATCTGCTGCATCCAGATGGCGCGGTGCCCGTCGTAGCGCGGCGGACCGGGCGGTGCATCGTTGTTGATCAGGTAGACCTTGCCGTCGTCATCGAAAAACAGTGATGGATCGATGCCATCGATGCCGGGCAGCCAGTGCGGATCGGACCACGGCCCGGCCGGGTCGCGCGCCGTGGCAATGAAGTTGCCACCGCTGTCGGTGGCGGTGGTGACGACGTAGAAGGTGCCGTCGTGGTACTCGATGGTGGGGGCGAAGATGCCGCGCGACACGCTCAGCCCGTCGAAATCCAGCTGCGTGGGGCGGTCAATCACGTTGCCGATCTGCTTCCAGTGCACCAGGTCAGCACTCTCGAACACCGGAATGCCCGGGAAGTAGGTGAAGCTGGAATTGACCAGATAGAACCGGCCGTTCGCGCGCACGATGCTGGGATCGGCATGGAAGCCGGCCAGTACCGGATTGCGGTAGTGCCCGGCCGGCAGCGGCACTTCAAACGCCTGGTCATTGCCGCGGTACTCGAACCAGTCGAAGTACACCGGCGGAGCGTCCGGCGGCGCGCTGGCCCGGGCGGCTGCGGCCGACAGCAGGAACACTGCCGCCAGCAGCCGGCGCGCCATGGATCTCAGGCCGGCCCTGTCGCGGGCCACAGGGGACTGCGTGGACAACGTCATCATCGTCGGGCCTCGGCTTCGGCAATGGGGAGTTCGAACGGGCCGGCCGGCGCCCCGCTGCGATCGCGCAGCGTGCACACCGGGCCATCGGCCCAGCAGTAGCGGACGTGCGTTGCGTGCGTCGACCGCGGGCCGCGCAGCAGGATCCGGCGCGCATCCAGTTCGGCTTCGGCGTACTCGCAGTGGTGCGCATGGCCCCTGGCCTCGCACAGTTCAAAGCCGATCGGACGCAGTGCGCCGGTCGCGGTGAGCGCGCCTTCGACATCCTCGAACGCAATGGCGACGGCCGTGGGCGTCCGCACGGCGGTGACCGCCCGCGGCCCTGACGGTGCCAGACCCTGCTCGCCGTACACCACCTGGCGGGCCACGCGCGCCAGGCGGCGCCCGAGCTCCTGCTTGTTCGGTGGGTGGATGTCGTAGGCATCTCCGATGTCGATGGCGATGGCGAGCCCGCTCTGCGCATCCTCGGCGGCGACGCGCCGCTGCGACTCGCGCACCTGCGCCCAACCGCTGTCGGCGGGCGCAACCGGTGGCTGGCCATAGCTGGCCAGCTGCACGAGCAGCAGTGGCGTGCGCGCACCGAACTGACGCCGCCAATCGTCGCGCAGCGCACGCAACCGCGCCGCGTACGCCGCGCCATCACCGGTGTTCGATTCACCCTGGTACCACAGCATGCCGCGCAGCCCGAAAGCGCCGAGCGGTGCGATCATTCCGTTGTACAGCGTCGACAGCCCGGTGGCGGCCTGCCAGGGGGCAAATGGCGGCGCCTGTTGGCCCGGCGCGACCCGGTACTTCCACGGACCCTGCAGTGCCACCCGCTCACCGTTGTCGAACTGCAGGCCGTATGCCGTGGCGGGGCCGGCCAGGCCGCCTTCGCCGTAGGTGTCCAGCACGTTGACCGCAATGCTGTTGGATCCTGCCTTCAGCAGGCCACGTGGCAACGGGTAGCGCCTCTTGCCGGCGCCGTACTGGCTGCCGACGGCGACCCCGTTCACCCAGGTCACGTCCACCTCGTCGGCCGATGCCAGCTCCAGGGTCGCGCCGCGTGCAGCCTGTTCAGCGCTCAGCATCACCTGCGTGCGATACCAGACCATGCCGTTGTAGTCGGCAAGCGCGGGCTCGTTCCAACGCTCCCATGCGCCCAGTGTGGCCGGTGCGCGCGGCCATCCTCGGTCATCGGCATCCGCGCGCCATGGGGCGTCGCCGGGCGGCGTGCCCTCGCGTGTGGCCCACCAGTGCTGCCAGTAGCGGCCCCAGGCTGCGCGTGCCTCCAGCGGATCACGCGCAGACCGCGCGAGGATATCGAGGGGCTCGTCCAGGCCACCCTGCTCTCGCAGTGCACCCACGCTGGTCCAGGCCTCGATCCGAGAGCCGCCCCACGCCGCCTCGATCAGCCCCATCGGCACGTCGACGGTGCGCTGCAGTTCGCGCGCGAAGTAGAAGCAGGTAGCGGAGAAATCGCGCACCGTATCAGGCGTTGCCGATGTCCAGGCAGTGCTGCCGTTGAAGCTCTCCTGTGCCTGCACGGCGGCGTGCTGCGGCACGGTGAACAGCCGGATCCGTGGCATCGTGGCTGCGGCGATCTCGCTGGCTGCGTTGAGCGAGCGCCACACCGGCAGCTCCATGTTCGACTGGCCCGAGCACAGCCACACGTCGCCGACCAGCACGTCGCGCGCCATCTCCCGACGTGTCCCAGCGTTTACCTCCAGCGTGTACGGACCGCCCGCGGCCACCGGGGGCAGCGTCGCCTGCCAGCCGCCTGCGGCGTCCGTCCGGGTGCTTACCGCCTGCCCGGCAAACGTCACGGAAACCGGCTGCCCGGGGCTTGCGTGCCCCCAGACCGCAATGGGCCGGTCACGCTGCAGGACGGCGTGATCGCTGAACAGCGGATGCAGCAATCCCTTCACTTCCCGCGCCGCAGCCGGCACCGCAAACCCGGCCATGGCCACCAGCATCAGCGCATGACCAACCGCTCCGAACCTGCTCATCGGCCATCCCCCGGTGCGAACGGAAACTGCAACGCCTGGTAGTACGACAATGGCTGCGGCGGTGGCCGTTCGCCGACGGGCAGCGGCCGTCCGCTGAGTGACTGGAAGTACGCCACGCTGGCGTCACGCCACCATTGTGCTTCGTCGTGCTGGATCTGCAGGAACGCCGCGACGTGCCGATGCCGCTGCGGATCGATCCGGTCGCGCAGGCCGGCCCAGGTCGCCTGCATCGACTGCACCTGGCGCACGCCGCGCGAATAGCGCCCGACCAGTTCCTCCCAGAGCGTCCTGCCCGAGCGCATGCGGCGGTCCCACGGCACATGATGGAACCACAGCAGCAGCGACTCGGGCACCCGCTCGGGGTCGCCATAGACCTCGGCGACCTGCGGGGCGTACTGGCCCACGGCGTTGCTTCCGCTGGCGCTGCGGTCAAAGCCGATGCCCTTGCTATCGGCTCGGTGGTAGTAGACCGACGTCCAGTCCGCACGCGGGCCGCCGTCCACCCAGGGGCCGGGGCCGTAGTGATGGCCGCGTGCCATGAGGTGATGCAGGCCCAGCGGCGTCATGTAATCCACTGCCGCCTCGCGCGAGTCCATCATCATCCGCACGATCGGGCCGGTCACCTGCGGGTCGGGCGAGAAGGTCAGCGCTGCCCAATCTTCGGCAATCGCGCGCGCGGATTGCTGCGGGTTCCATGCCAGTCTGCCGAAGGCGTACCAGTTGGCCTGGTCGAAGTGCGAGCCACTCCAGGTACGGTCCATGCCGATGTTGGCGACGCCGGCGATACCGGTCAGTGCGTGGCCCTCCAGCGAACCATCGACCACGCGGGCAACGGTGGAGCCTTCGCCGCGGGCATGCGTGTCGGCCTGCAGCACTTCCTCGTAGAGCGTTCCCAGGTAGACCAGGTGCGTCGCAAAACCCAGGTATTCCTTGGTGATCTGCAGTTCCATCATCAGCGGCGTGCGTGGCATCGCGCCGAACAGCGGATGGAACGGCTCGCGCGGCTGGAAGTCGATGGGGCCGTTCTTCACCTGCACGATCACGTTGGGCCGGAAGGCGCCGTCCAGCCCGACAAACTCGCTGTACGCCTGCTTGGCACGATCCTCGGGGACCTCGTGCGAATACACGAAGGCCCGCCACATCACCACGCCGTTGTAGGGCGCCAGCGCGTCGGCCAGCAGGTTGGCGCCGTCGGCATGGGAACGACCGTAATCCTGCGGGCCGGGTTGCCCCTCCGAGTTCGCCTTGACCAGGAAGCCGCCGAAATCCGGAATGCGCGCATGGATCTCATCGACCTTGTCGCGCCACCAGCGCCGCACGCCGGGATCCAACGGGTCAGCCGTCGCCAGGCCGCCGAGCTCGATGGGCGCACTGAAGCGTGCGCTCAGGTAGACGCGGATGCCATAGGGGCGGAACAGGTCAGCCAGCGCGGCGGCCTTGGCCAGATAGGCCGGTGACAGGCTCAGCGCACTGGCGTTGACGTTGTTGAGGACGGTGCCGTTGATGCCGAGCGAAGCGTTGGCACGGGCGTAGTCGGTGTAGCGCGGGTCACGCCATTGCGGCAACGTCTGCCAGTCCCATAGCGAGCTGCCCGCATAGCCACGCTCGACGTAGCGGTCCAGGTTGTCCCAATGGTCGAGCACGCGCAGTGCGACCCGCGGCGACTCCCGCACGTCCAGGCCCTGCAGCGGCATGCCACGCTGCAACAGGCGCAGCAGGTGGAACATGCCATACAGCACGCCTACATCCCGGCGTGCCGCCAGCAGCAGCACATCGCGCCCCCCGGTCCGGACCTGCCGGATCAGGAAGCCCTCGTCGCCCAACGTGGCGATCTCGTTGCCGAACGCGGCAACCAGCGCCGAAGACTGCGGCGTACCCAGCACCAGGGCATGGTCAGTAGTGATTGCCGTTCGCATTGGTGGGGCCGTTCCCAGCAATCCAGAAAGGCTCCGCGCAAGCTCGTCGCGGGTGGCGCGCTGCATCGGCGTGCCATCCGGGGCCACCACTTCGGCCAGCTGCCGCCGGTAGACGGCAGCGACCGTTGTGGCAACCGGCTGGTAGCGCATCCACAGCCTGTAGCCATCCTCCGCCCGTGCCCCGCCAGCACAGGCCAGCAGTGCGAGCACGGCGCACAGGCGCGTGCCGACAGCACGCAACAACGGCGTTAACATGCGCCTTTGTAAACTACGTTCGGGCCCAGGGCAGCGCATCATCGTCCCTCGCACCCGCGCGGCAGCGCCACCAAGAACAAAGGGATCGTGCATTGGACAAGCCGAAGAAGTCGGTTCGCCGCAGAACCGCAGGCGTGACGATCGACGAGGTTGCGGCCCTTGCCGGCGTTTCGCCGATGACCGTGTCGCGGGTGATCAACCAGGGCAAGGTGCGCGACGTCACCCGCGAGCGCGTGCTGCGCGCCGTGCGTGAGCTGGGCTATACGCCCAATCTTGCCGCCAGTTCGCTGGCCGCCGCACAGCACACGCGCATTGCGCTGATCTACACCAACCCCAGCGGCGCCTACTTGCGCGAACTGCTGGTGGGCCTGCTGCGCGTCGCCTCCAGTTCCGCCATCCAGCTGGTCATCGACTACTGGGACAACCTGGATGCCGAATCCGAACGCAAGGCGGCGCGTGCGCTCGCCGGACGCGTCGACGGGGTGATCCTGCCGCCACCCCTGTGCGAATCGCAGGCCGCCGTAAGCGAACTGGTCAAGGCAGGCATTCCGGTCGTGGCCATCGCATCGGGGCGCCTGAGCGAGGCCCTGTCCTGCGTCCGCATCGACGATTTCAGTGCCGGCAAGGAAATGACCGATCACCTGCTTCGGCAGGGACACACCCGCATCGGTTTCATCCGTGGGCGCGATGACCTGAGCGCAAGTGCGCTCCGCTACGACGGCTTCGTCACCGCCCTGCGCGAGGCCGGGCTGGCGGTGGAGCCTGGCCTGGTCCAGCACGGTGACTACACCTACCGGTCCGGCCTGGCTGCCGCCGAAAAGCTGCTGTCCCAGCGCCGGCCACCGACCGCGATTTTCGCCAGCAACGACGACATGGGCGCTGCCGCGATCTCCGTCGCGCATCGGCGCGGGCTGGAAGTGCCGCGCGACCTGTCGGTCGTGGGTTTCGATGACACCTCGGCCGCCACCACCGTGTGGCCGGAACTGACCACGATCCACCAGCCCATCGCCTCGATGGCCAACGCGGCCGTCGACATCCTGCTGCGCACCATCCGCCGTCCGGCGGCGGACGCAACGGTGCTGCGCGATCATGTGATGCCGCATCGGCTGATCGCACGCGATTCGGTCACCGCGCCGCCCCGGCGGCGGTAGCGCAGGCATCATGCTCCGCATCCGAGGGTGACCTCGGCTTCGTTCAGCGCACCCAGCGCGACGCGTGACACCGAGATCGTCATCGCATCGCCCGTCACCACCGACCACGGTCGGTCGATCGCGTCCATCCTTGCACCCGCCCTGGCCAGGCACTTCAGCGGCACGCCGACACGCTTCCACTGGCCCTGTGGAAGCGCCGCCAACGCCGGCCCGATGGCGACGCGCGCCGAGCAGCCCGCACTGCAGCTCACCGACAGCCACGCTTCACCCTGCGGCGCAGCGTCCACCCGCAGCGTGGTCAGCAGCATCAGGTCGCCGTTCGATTCACGCCGCAGGTCCAACGCCGTGTGCGACTGCAGTGCCGCGGCGGCTTCGCCCTTGCCCGACCAGGCCAGGCGTCGCCCGTCCTCCTGCGCCAGATGATCCACGCCGGTGATCTTCAGCCGGTCACCGGGCAGTGCGTCCGGTACGCGGGTCACGGTCAGGCCCTGGCCAGCGGCATCCTCGAGCCGCAGTGCCATGCCAGGGCCTGCGTCACCACGCGCGAAGAAGACGCCGGTCGCGCCTTCGTTGCCGGTCACGCCCGATGCCTCCGGCAGCGCGGCCAGGTCGCCGTTATCGGCGTAGGTCAGGCCGAAGCCGAACGCAAACAATGGATCGTAGCCCTTTTGGCCCACGTTGTTGGCGTACTGGGTGGCAGTGCGCGGCCAGCTGAAGCTGAGCTTGCCCTTGAAGTCGTGCTGCACCCGGCCATCGCTCCCGCGCAGCAGCACATCGGCAATGCCGGCGCCTTCCGAGCCCGGCAGCCACGCGGCCACGAAGGCATCGGCGGCATTGATTTCCCGGTTCACCCAGAGCGGCCGCCCGCTCAGGAAAACCGCAACAACCGGTATACCTTCGGCCTTGAGCCGCTTGAGCAGCGCCAGGTCCGTTTCGTTGCCGGGCTTGTAGGCCAGCGTCGGCCGGTCTCCCTGGAACTCGGCATAGGGGTCTTCGCCAAACACCACTACCGCCACATCGGGCTTCACTGCATAGCGTCCGTCGACGGCAAGCACGGCTTCACCACCGGCCGCCCTGGCCTGGCGCGCGATGCCCTCATAGATCGTGTCCGCATTGGGGAAGTCCTTGCGGGTGGTGCCGGTGCCCTGCCAGTTGAGCGTCCAGCCGCCGGCCTGCTTGCCGACATCGTCGGCACCGTCGCCGGCCACGAGGATCCGCTGCTTCGGCGACAGCGGCAGGAGGCCGTTCTGGTTCTTCAGCAGGACCAGCGACTCGCGCACGGCCTGCCGGGCAACCGCGCGATGTGCCGGCGCGCCGATCAGTGCGAACTGCCCGCCGACGGCCCGCGTGGATGGCCTGCCGGCCTCGAACAGCCCAAGGCGGAACTTGACCCGCAGGATCCGGCGCACCGCATCGTCCAGGCGTTGCGGCGTGATCCGCCCATCCTTCACCGCAGCCAGCGTCGTCTCGTAGAACCCCTTCCAGCTGTCCGAGGCCATCGCCATGTCCAGGCCCGCGTTGATCGTGGCCGGGCAGTCTGTGGTGGTGCAGCCCTTGACCTGTCCATGACCATTCCAGTCACCCACCACGAAGCCACCGAAGTTCATGCGGCCCTTGAGCACATCGGTGAGGTAATGCCGGTGCCCATGCATCTTTTCGCCGTTGACACTGTTGAACGACGCCATCGCGGTCTGCGCGCCGGCAGCGATTGCCGGCGGATATCCGGCGGCGTGGATGCGCACCAGATCTGACTCGCTAATGCGGGTGTCGCCCTGGTCCTTGCCGTCGGTGGTGCCGCCATCACCGAGGAAGTGCTTCACCGAGGCGATCACATGGCGGCCATCGAGGAACTCCGGCGTTCCCACCCTGCCCTGCAATCCCTCCACCATGGCGGCGGCATAGCTGGCCACCACCTCCGGCGATTCGGAGTAGCCTTCGTAGGTGCGTCCCCAGCGATCATCCTGGGGTACGGCAACGGTCGGCGCGAACGTCCATTCCATGCCGGTAACGCGGGTCTCCAGCGCGGTGATGCCACCGATCTGCCGAAGCAGCTCCGGATTGCGCGTGGCGCCCAGCCCGCTGTTGTGCGGGAACAACGTGGCGCCAATGATGTTGCTCTGCCCGTGCACGGCATCGATGCCGAACAGCAGCGGAATGGCCTTGCCGCCTTTCGAAGTGTCCATCGAGGCGTCGTAGAAGGCGTCGGCCAGCGCCAGCCATTCGGCCGGCGACGCGTCATAGCGGCCACCGGGATCGGAGTTGCCACCGGCCAGGATCGAGCCGAGCCGGTAGCGGCGCACATCGTCGGGGGTGACGCTGGCGATGTCACCCTGCACCAGCTGGCCGACCTTGTCCTCCACCGTCATGCCGGCCATCAGGTCGGTGATCCGCTTCTCCAGCGCAGGATCCGCGGCCAGTGGCCAGGTGACCTGCGGCCACGGATCGCTGGCGGTTCCCGCAGTGGCGGCGGGCCGGTCCTGCCCGTGGCAACCGAGCAATCCCAGCATCACTACCGCGAGCAGCGTGCCGCTGCGGGATAAGGAGGTCTGCGATGTCATGGCGCTCATCCTTCCATCTGCTCCAGTTCCTTGCCCTTGGTCTCGTGCACATGCCGGACCACGAAAACCACCGAGATGATCGCCGCCACCAGGTAGATGCCGTAGGTGGCTGCCAGCCCTGCCGCGGCCAGCAGCATCGGGAACGTCACCGTGACCACGAAGTTGGAGGTCCACTGCGCCGCGCCGGCGACCGCCAGTGCCGAACCCCGGATCTGGTTCGGGAACATCTCGCCCAGCATCACCCACATCACCGGCCCCCAGGACAGATTGAAGAACACGACGTAGGCATTGGCCGCCACCAGCGCCAGCGTGCCCATGCGACCGGGCAGCTGCAGATGCCCGTCGGCCAGCGAACCGCTGGCAAACGCCACCACCACCAGTGCAAGCGACAGCGACATCCCGGCCGAGCCGAACCACAGCAGGGGCTTGCGGCCGATCCGGTCAATCAGCAGCACGGTGACCACGCAGGCGCCGATGCTCAGTGCGCCGGACAGCACGTTGATCAGCAGCGCGTCGTTCTCGGAAAAGCCGACCGCCTGCCACAGCACGGCGCCGTAATAGAACACCACGTTGATGCCGACCAGCTGCTGGAAGCAGGCCAGCCCGACGCCGACCCACACGATCGGGCGGATCCGCCCGGTCAGCGTGCTCTTCAGGTCCGACAGTCGCGGGCGATGATGGTCGTTGGACAGCGAGGCATCGATCTCCTCGAGCGTGGCCCTGGCCTTGTCGCTGCCCAGCAGCCGGGTCAGTATCCGCAGCGCGTCGTCCTTGCGTCGTTTCACCACCAGGTAGCGCGGGCTCTCCGGAATGGTCAGCAACAGCAGCAGGAACACCAGTGATGGCGCGGCCTGCATCCAGAACATCCAGCGCCAGGCGGCCTGCCCGCCCCACAGCGGTTCGGTCGACGCGCCCGCTGCGGCTGCCAGCAGGTAGTTGGACAGGAACGCGGCGGTGAGGCCGGTGATGATCGCGATCTGCTGCACGGTAGCCAGGCGTCCGCGGTAACGGGCCGGAGCGACCTCCGCAATGTAGGCCGGCGAGATCACGCTGGCCGCGCCGACCGCGAATCCACCCACCACCCGCGCGGCAATGAACCAGGCCGACGAGACCGCCGCGCCGGCACCGAGTGCCGACAGCAGGAACATCACTGCCGACAGGATCAGCACGTTGCGGCGGCCCAGGCGATCGGCCAGCCGGCCTGCACTGAACGCGCCCACCGCACAGCCCAGCAGCATCGACGCGATCTCGAAGCCCTGCATCCATTCACCGGACCGGAATGCTTGGTGCAGGCCATCCTGGGTGCCGTTGATCACGCCGCTGTCGAAGCCGAACAGAAAACCGCCAATCGTTGCCACCACGCTGATCAGTACGATCAGCCGCGTGTTCTCACCGCTGCCTGCTGCCTGGTTCATGCCCGTCCCCTTGAGTGCACCGTTGCCGCCGTTGGCCTGCGTGCCGCGTTCAACGCAGCAGGTACTGGTTGAGCAGGTTTTCGTAACGCTCCTGCTTGCCGCTGGCCTGGCGCGGTTCGCCGAGGCGGGCGGCCAGTGCCGCAAGGTCCGGCAGGCTGAGCGTGCCACGCTCGAAATCCTGGCCGGCGCCGGAATCGAAGCTTGCGTAGCGCTGCGCACGCCATTGCTCCCACGGCGACTCGGTCAGCAGTGCATGGGCAACCTCCAGCCCGCGTGCGAACGCATCCATGCCGCCGATATGGGCAATGAACAGATCCTCCAGGTCGGTCGACTCACGGCGCACCTTCGCATCGAAGTTCAACCCGCCCTCCAGCCCGCCCTGGCGCAGCACGACCAGCATTGCGCCCACGGTGTCGTACAGATCGCTGGGGAACTGGTCGGTGTCCCAGCCGTTCTGGGCGTTGCCGCGATTGGCATCGATGCTGCCGAGCAGGCCATGATCGGACGCGACCTGCAGGTCGTGCTCGAAGGTATGGCCGGACAACGTGGCGTGGTTGGCCTCGATGTTGAGCTTGAAGTCCTTGTCCAGCCCGTGTTCCTTCAGGAAGCCCACCACCGTGGCACTGTCGAAGTCGTACTGGTGCTTCATCGGCTCCATCGGCTTGGGCTCGATCAGGAAGTTGCCCTTCAGGCCGATGCTGCGGCCATAGTCGCGGGCCATGGTCAGGAAGCGTGCGAAGTGCTCGATCTCGCGCTTCATCTGCGTATTGGCCAGCGACGCATAGCCCTCGCGCCCGCCCCAGAACACGTAGTGCTCGCCACCGAGTTCGACCGTGGCCTCCAGGGCGGCCTTGACCTGCACGGCTGCACGCGCGACCACCGCGAAGTCGGGATTGGTCGATGCGCCGTTCATGTAGCGCGGGTGCGAGAACAGGTTGGCCGTGCCCCACAGCAGCTTGACGCCGGTGGCCTCCTGGCGTGCCTTGGCCAGGCCCACCATATGCGAGAGGTTCTTCTGGTACTGGCCGATGTCGTCGGCATCCGGCGCCAGGTCGATATCGTGGAAGCACCAGTACGGCACGCCCAGCTTGGTGAAGAACTCGAACGCCGCGTCCACCTTTGCTTCGGCCGTGGCCAGTGGCGAGGCGGCCTCCCACGGGAACTGGCGGGTGCCCGGGCCGAACGGATCGTGCCCGGCATTGCAGAAGGTGTGCCAGTAGCACACGGCGAAGCGCAGATGCTCCTGCATGGTCTTGCCACCGATGACCCGGTTGGCATCGTAGACCTTGAAGGCAAGCGGATTGTCCGAGCCCTTGCCCTCGAACGGAATGCGGCCGACGCCGGGGAAGTATTCCTTGGCGCCGATGAAGGGCTGCGTGCTCATGGTGCGTGCTCCTGTCGTTGTACGGGGTGTCGTGGAGGAGTCATCAGCCGCGCTGCAGCGGCGTGATGGCATTGAGATGACTGAGGAAGCGTGCGTAGGCCCGTGCATAGGCATCGCTGTGGTCCGGATCCGGGCGTGCGGAGCGCGCGGGATCGACGGTGACGTGGCGCGCGGTGATGTCGCAGATCAACGTGGCCTCTCCCTGCGCCCGGGCGAGCGCCCACAGCGCCTGCAGTGCCGCACCAAACGCCGCGCCTTCGGCCTGCATCGGGACCTCCACCGGCAGGCCGAACACATCAGCCACCAGCTGACGCCAGGCAGCGCTGTTGCTGCCACCCCCGGTGAGCACGATGCGATCGAACTGCATGCCCGCGCGGACGAAGGCGTCGTAGCCGTACTTCAGGCTGTAGGTCGCGCCCTCCATGGCGGCGCGGTAGAGATGCGCCGGGGTGAAATTGGCGGTATCCAGGCCAGCCAGCACACCCTTGCCGAGCGGCAGGTCAGGGGTGCGTTCGCCATTGAGGAACGGCAGCATCACCAGGCCCCCTGCCCCCGGCGGCGTTGCGCGAAGATGCGCGTCGCCGTCTCGGCTGCTGAAACCGAAGGCGCTGGCCATGCGTTCGGTGGCCACGGTGCAGTTCATGGTGCAGATCAGCGGCAGCCAGCCCCCCGTGGACGAGCAGAACGCCGCCCACGCGCCATCCGGATCGATCACCGGCGAGCCGGAATACGCAAACAGCGTTCCGGAGGTTCCCAGGCTCATCGCCAGCCGCCCTTCCGTGACGCAGCCGGTGCCGATTGCCGCCATCATGTTGTCGCCGCCACCCACGGCAATCTTCACGGCCGCCGGCAGCCCGAACTCGGCGGCTGCCTTCGGCGCGATATCGAACAGGGCATCGGGCGCAGCGATCGGCGGCAGGCAGGCAGCAAGATCACGATCAGGATCGGTTGCGCGCAGCAGTTCCTGCGACCATGTGCGTGTGCGCACGTCCAACCAGCCGGTGCCGGACGCATCGCCAAGCTCGCAGAACCGCTGCCCGGTCAACACGAAATTCAGGTAGTCGTGTGGCAGCAGGATGGTCGCCAGCCGCGCATAGGCGTCGGCACGGTGGGTCCGGGTCCAGGGCAGCTTGGAGGCCGTGTAGCCGGCCAGGATCGGATTGCCCGCCAGCGCGATGGTCCGCTGAAACCCGCCCACGGCCTCCATGATCTGGATGCATTCGACCGAGGTGCTGGTGTCGCACCACAGCTTGGCCGGCGCCAGTACCTCGCCAGCATCATCGACCGGCACGAACCCATGCTGCTGGCCCGATACCGCCAGCGCAACGATGCGTGCGCGCAGCGAGGGATCGATCCTGGCAAAGCAGTCGCGCAGGGCCGACACCCAGTCGGCCGGCGCCTGTTCACGGCTGCCATCGGCACTGCTGTCCAGCGCGAGCGGCGCGCTGGCCGAGGCCACCACCGCCTGCTTCCGCGGGTCATAGACCAGCACCTTCAGGCTCTGCGTCCCTGCATCGATCCCTGCAACCAGACCCATCGAAACCGCCTCCGATCAACAAAAAGGTAGCGCTAACATTCCGTGGACTCAAAAAGGGGGCGTGGTGTTCCGGCCCCCTCGTTGCCACCGCGCGCGTCATCGCCCGCGGTGTTGCCGCACTGTAACCAGCTGCAGCGGAAAAAGCGTGCTGCATCGCAAAACCCTGCTACGTGCTCGCCGTCGTCGAACGCCATACGTCCACGCCGGACCTGCAGTACTGCGCGATGAACTCCGCCTGCGCCGGCATCTGCGCGGCGGCCTGCTGCACAGGCCTTTGGATGCCCTTCAACAAGGTGCGCAGATCGACATCACTCACGGCCCGCGCCAGCGGGTGGGCAGGACCGGGCGCGATGCCCTGCCCGAGCAGCACGCTGGTCCAGGATTCGACACGGAACAGCTCGCCGGGGTCCTGCCACGCATGTGCACGCTCGCGCCACGCCTGCAGCCGCTGCTGCAGCGATTCCGGCACGCGCATCTCGCGACAGGCCTTCCACATCGGTTCGCTGCGCTGCGTGGCGTGGTAGTGCAGGATGATGAAGTCGCGCACGTGCTCCATTTCCTGGCGGCTGACATCGTTGTACAGCTGCACCAGCGACGCACTGATGCCGTCGAACGGGAACAGCTGGATCAGGCGCACTACCGCGCTGATCGTCAGATGGATGCTGGTCGACTCCAGCGGCTCGATGAAGCCGCTGGCCAGCCCGAGCGACACCACGTTCCTGTTCCAGGCCTTCAGCCGGCGTCCACTGCGGAACGGCACCTTCCATGGATCGCGCAAGGGTGGAGCCCCGGCATCGCGCAACAGTTTCGCGGCGGCCTCGTCATCGGACAGATGGCGGCTGTCATACACCAGCCCGCAGCCAACGCGGTGCTGCAGCGCGATGTGCCAGCGCCACCCCGCCTCGTGGGCGATCGCCCGGGTATAGGGTACCGGCGGCGCCACCGCTTCGGTCTGCACCGCCACGGCCCGGTCGCATGGCAGCCATTCGTGCCAGTCCTCGTAGCCGGTGCCCAGTGCCTGCTCGATCAGCAGGCCGCGGAAGCCGGTGCAGTCGATGAACAGATCGCCCTCGATCACCTGGCCGTCGTCCAGCACCAGCGCCTGCACCGACCCGTCGTGCGCGTGCTGCCTGACCTGGGCGATCCGGCCTTCGATCCGGCGCAGGCCGTGTGCCTCGGCCCTACCGCGCAGGAACCTCGCATACAGCCCGGCATCGAAGTGATACGCATAGCTGGCCTGCGGCTGGGTGTGCAGCGAGAAGCGGTCGCCACGCGAGGCGATGCTCTCCAGGCAGAAGTCGCCCAGGTCCGAGGGCATGCCGCGGCGCAGGCTGTCCAGCCAGAAGTGATGGAAGGGGGCCGCCCAGGTGCCATGGCCGATGGTGCCGAACGGATGGAAGAAGCGATCGCCCGGCAGGCGCCAGTTCTCGAACGAGATCGACAGCTTGAAGGTGCCGGCCACCGCGCGCAGGAACTCCTGCTCGTCGATCTGCAGGAAGCGGTGGAAGGTGCGGATCGGCGGCACAGTGGACTCACCGACACCGACCGTGCCGATCTGCTCGGACTCGACCAGCGTGATCTGCAGCTGGTCACGGAACTGGTGCGCAAGCGCGCAGCCGGCCAGCCAACCCGCCGTACCGCCACCGGCAATGACCACCTTGCGGATGCGCCCTGAAGGCGTGCTCTGGGTATCCAACATGGTGCCCTCTCTCAACGGTTGAGCCTGCCCAGCAGCATCGCGCGCATGCGGCGGGCGCGCTGCTCGTCGAACGGTGCCAGATCCCCGCGCGCGGCGTCAGGCAGGTGCTGCCCCGCGCGCTCGCCAGGGCCGAATGCGTAGTAGCGGAAGAGCCCTTCCCAGGCCTGCTTTTCGCGCGCCGGCAGATCACGCACGGCCCACATCGCGTGGTGCAGCGCCGCCAGCGCGGATCCCAGCCAAGTCGGCGAGCTTCGCCACCAGTAGTTCACCAGCACGTTGAACGGTTCCAGGCTGCGTACATGGTGCCACCACATGCTGGGGATGAAGATCGCATCGCCGGGCCCAAGCACCGCGCGGCGCGCGTGCGCCAGCGCCTCGCGGAAACGTGGATGCCGATCGAAGTCGGGCTGTTCGAAGTCCACCACGCTGACCACCTGTCCCCCCGGCGTGGGATCGAGCGGGCCCGGATACAGATTGTCGATCTGGTCGGGCGGGAACAGGGTGAACTCGCGCTGCCCCACCGCGCAGCAGGCGAGGTTGTCGGGTGTGTCGAAATGGCACGAGGCCGTCACCCGGTTGCCGATCCAGATGCTGGCGGTGGCGTCGATGCCCTGCTTGGCCAGACCGGCGTCGTTGGCCTGCGCGAATGCCGGTAGCAGTGCCCGCGCGATCGGCAGCGAGGCCACGTAGTAGGTTGGCGGTTGCGGTGCATGCAGCGTCATGGCGATCTCTTCCAGCACCTGGGCCAGCCCACCGCGCCGTACTTCGAAGTTCAACCGGGTGAAGTCCGCGCTGTAGAACGGGCGCCCCCCGATCTCGGCGCCGCCGAACGAGTACTGGATGGGCGCACCCGCATCGACGCTGCACAGGTACGCCATTGCGTCCTGCACCCCGCCCAGCCCGGCCTGGACCAGTGGCCAATCGGTGGCGATGCCGCGCAGTACGACCGGGTCACCGGCCTCCACCAGGGCCGCCAGTGGCAAGGCGGCAGGATCGATGCCTTCCAGGATCCGCATCGGCAGGCTGGCGTGCACCGGTCAGTTCCTGGCCGCCTGCGCGGTGCCGTGCTGGACGCGGAGACGGCGCTGCTTCTCGGCGATCAGGCGGCGCATGTTATGCAGAGAGGCAAGCATCAGGTATGCACCTTCCAGGTAACCGGCGCGGTTCAACGCAGCCAGGCGCGAACTGTCCAGCGCCGCCAGGCGCTCGCGGTCGATGCCGTGCAATCCGCTCACGCTCACCCGGTGGTGCGCCGCGATCTGCACGTCGAGCGTGACCGGCTGGATGAGGCCGCAGTCGTCGAGCATCGTGAACATACCGGCCGCGAAGGCACTGCCCTCGTGGATGCCGCGCAGAACGCCGGCGATGTGGTCCAGGTAGGGCGTGTTGCCGCCCTGCGGCAGGAACACCGGCACACCGGCGCCGGCGGTGACGCGCGGATGGTCCAGGTCCACGTGCATCACCGAATCCTGGGTGAGCACGCCATCCACGTAGTGCTCCTGGAAGCCGATCAGGAACGGCCCTTTGGCCGCCGCGCCTGGCAGGTAGGAAGCATTCCAGCGCCCGTCCTGCAGGAACAGGTTCTCGTGTTGTTCGAAACCCAGCAGGGCCACGGACTGCCACGCCTTCGTCCCGGTATCCCTGCGCAGGAAGATCGGATACTCACGCTGCAGTTCGGCGAACTCGCTGGGATAGGCCGGCACCATGCCCACGGCATCGCCGAACTGCGGCCCGAATCCGGTGGCGACCTTCAGGTCCCGATGCGCGATGTTGTTGAGCATTTCATAGCGGGCCATCAGGGTATCCAGTCCAGTGCGGGGTGGCTGGCCGGCAGCGTAGCGCAGGCGCGACAGGTGCGGCGACACCGTCCCGGCGCGGCAACGCTGGCGGGCAGCGGTGCCGTGCCGGACGCATCGGCAACCAGGCTCAGAACTTGTAGCGTACGCCCAGCATGTAGCGCGGGCTCTGGTCTGCCAGCTTGACGATCATCTGCGACGTGCGCGAGCGCCACCGCACATCCTCACCGGTCAGGTTGATCGCCTCCAGGCTGAAGGACCAGTGGTCATCCAGCGCGTAGTTGACGCTGAGATCCCACTGCTCGTACGGCTCCACATAGTACGGATTGCGGCTGGAGCCCTGGTTGGCCAGGATCAGGTACTGGTCGCGCCAGTTCCATGCCAGGCGCACCGACCACCCGTACTTCTCGTACATCAGCATGGCGTTGGCGGTGTCGCTCAGGCCGGTGAGCGAGAACTGGTCGATGCCCGGATCGCCGCCATTGTTGTAGCCGACATCACCTTTGACCACGGTGTAGTTGGCCAGCACGCCGAAGCCGGTGTCACCGAAGAAGTACTGGCCGCCCAGCTCCCAGCCATGCAGCTTGGATTTGTTCTGGTTGATCGGGCGATTGACGTTGAACTGGTACAGCGGATCGTTGGGCTGCCCATACAGATCGTAGGCCGCTTCGGTGGCCAGCACCTGCGCATCAGTGCCGTTGTAGGCGCCGAGGCCGGCAGGATTGTTTCGCAGCAATGCCAGCGCGGTGAACAGCGAGGTGTCGTTGGCCGAGCAGGCAGCGGCATTGGCCGGCCCGACCTGGGCGACGCAGGCGCCGCTGGTCAGGAAGTCCAACGCCGCCCGCGCATCCGGCCCGGAGGTCGGGTCGGTGAGGCCGTAGAGGCTTTCCTGGACGACGGTGTTGCCGATGAAGTTGCTGACCGACTTGTTCCAGTAGGTCAATGACACATAGCTGGCATCGGCGAAGTACCACTCCAGCCCCAGGTCGAGGTTGTCCGATTCCAGCGGCTTCAGGCTCGGGTTCTGCGAGTTGCCGCTGGCGCGCGACGAGGGGTCGATCAGCACCGAGCCGAACGGCTGCTGGGCCCCGGGTCCTGCATAGAGATTGCCGTACGGCGCGCGGGCGATGCTCTTGCCGAACGAAACGCGGCCCTTCAGTTCCTCGGTGAGGTCGATGCTGAAATCAAGGTTGGGCAGGATGTAGCTGTAGCGCGCCTTCTCTGTGAAGGGCTGCTGCTCATCGGACAGCACGATGCGGAAATCGTTGTTGGCCTGCCACTCGATGGACTCGGGGACGGCAATGACCGAGGTCGACACCACGTCAGTGGTTTCATAGCGCACGCCCAGGCGGGTGTTGGTGCGCATGCCACCCAGCTCCCCGTCCAGCTCCACCTGGAAGTACGCCGCCTTGGTCTTTTCTTCGACGAAGTTGTCGGCCGCGCGTTGCGGGTTCACACCCAGGCCGACGCCGTACTCGCGCGATGCCCATTGCGCGAGCTGCCCGGCATTGCCGCGCCAGGCGGGCCAGCTGTTGGCACTGTAGTCGTCGAACAGGCCGACGATGCTGACCGGCTGCAGCAGGTCCATCAGGCCTGCGGCGGTATCCCGGTCCACGTTGGCCACGCCCCAGTCGCCCAGGGTCGAGTAGGCCTCGGCGGCCTGGATGCGGTGGGTGGTGGACTTGTTGGTGTCCACGCCGAACTGGAAGCGCCCGTGGTCGAAGTTCCATTCGCCATCGACGCGCGCCTGCTTGATCTCGCTGATCTGGGTCTGCGCGTTGACGCGCAGCACCTGCGTGCCAACCTCGCCTTCCTGGAAGCCCGGATTGACCACGCCATTGGTCCCGGCGAGCGCATCGGCGGTGCTGGGATACCAGACCTGGGTGCCAACCGGCAGGCCATTGTTGAAGTTCAGCTCCTGCACCCAGGAGCCACCGCAATGCGGGCCACGGGTACAGTTGTTGGTGCCGGCGATGCTCATGAAGATCGAACCACCGCCGGTGAGCGGATCATTCGGGCGGCTCTCGTTCTTCGAGTTGTGCGCATCGAAGCTGAGCTTGAAGCGGTCGCTGACATTCCAGACGGCGTTGAAGCCCAGCGAACCCAGCTTGTACTCCTGCATGCTGCGCTGCTGCTCCAGGCCGAAATCCTTGGTGCCGGCGATTTCACGGATGTAGACCGGCGTCGCGACGGCGCCACCGGTGTCGAACTCGACGTTGGTGTAGTTGCTGTTCTGCAACCACATGCCCTGCTCGCCACGATTCTCGGTGATCTCGTTGGTCGAGTAGGTGTAATCCACGGTCAGAGTCAGGCTGTCCGTCGGTGCGAACTGCAGCACGGCCTGGCCGTTGACGCGTTCGCGCTCGAATTCGGAGAACGCGTAGCGCAGGTCGTTGGGCCGCGCGTAAAGCTGGCCGACGGCCGGAGCATTGACCACGGTCGGGTTGCCCGGCATCGACCCTGTCCACGGCTGCACGTTCCAGTAGTTCTCCGTGGCCTGCACCGAGCCACCCTTGCGCTTCTGCTGGCTCGCGCTGACGCTGACGCCAAAGGTCTTTTCCGGATTGCTGTAACTGAAGATGCCCGACAGCTCCGGTGTCAGGTCATTGTCGAACGGCTGGCTCTGGTCGGACACCAGCTTCGCCCCGGCGCTGGCCACGATGCCGGCGTGATCGAGCGGACGCGAGGTCAGGATGTTGATCGTCGCACCGATGCCACCGCTGGGCACCTGCGCCTGGCTGGTCTTGTAGACCTCGATACCATTGATGGCCTCGGCGGCCAGCTGCGCGAAATTGAAGGCGCGGGTGCCGCCGTCGACACCGCCGATGGCGACCTGTCCAGAGGCACCGAATGCATCGGCACCTGGCATCTGCCGACCGTTGAGCGTGACCATGTTGAACTGGGGGCCGAAGCCACGCGCGGTCACCTGCGCACCCTCGCCGTCACGGCGCTCGATGGAGATGCCGGTGATGCGCTGCAACGACTCGGCAAGATTGGTATCGGGGAACTTGCCGATGTCCTCGGCACTGATCGCGTCGACCACGCCCGCCGAGTCGCGCTTGATGTCCATGGCCTGGCTCAGGCTGTTGCGTATGCCCGTGACCTGCACTGCATCAAGCTGGGTGGGTTGCGACTGGCTCTGCGGCTGCGGCCCGGTCGCCGGTGCGGCGTCCTGCGCAAAGGCGGGATTGATGACCAGGGCACCACCCACGAAGGTGAACATGGCCCGGGACCGGAACTTCGCCAACGCGCGGCTCATGAACCGGACCTCGGGCCCGGGGTGCCACGGAAACTGCAGGTGCTCATGAAAGTCCCCTCTGACATACGATCGAATGGATGTACCGCCCCCTCCCAGGGGCACGCACGGGCGTGGCCCGCATTCCAAACCGAACAGCACGGGTGCTCGGGCACGCCGCGACTTACACTTGCTTTTCAAGCCTGCCAGGACAAACACGCGGCAAAGAAGGCAGCCTCCCGGACCCTGGATCCCCGTCCGACTGGTAGCGCTACCATCGCGTTGCAGCGGAGAGTAATCACCGAGGTTCGCCGTTGTCACCATGCAGCGCAGCAAAACCGCCTGCGCGCCAAACAGCTGATGACTCGGCCGTTGCTGCATCCGGTCACGCTCACCCGACGTAGGAAAGATGCCCGCACTTGCGGGTCATCCAGAAAGGAACGCACCGTGAACGCTCTTCAGCGCATCGCCGCCGCAGTCGGCTTCGCCGTACTCGTTTCGTCCGGCTCCTCGGTTTTCGCCGCCAACACCGTCATCGTGGGCGGGGCAGAAATGTACCCCACCAGGACCATCGTCGAGAACGCCGTCAATTCCAAGGATCACACCACGCTGGTTGCAGCGGTCAAAGCAGCCGGCCTGGTCGACACCCTCAACGGCGCCGGGCCCTTCACTGTTTTCGCGCCCACCAATGCGGCCTTCGACAAGCTGCCTGCAGGCACTGTCGATACACTGGTGAAGCCTGAAAACAAGGCACAGCTGACCCGGATCCTGACCTACCACGTCGTCCCGGGCAGCTACAGTTCGGCCCAGCTTCTGGCCGATGCCCGCAAGCACGGCGGCAAGGCCACCCTGAAGACCGTGCAGGGTGAGCCTCTCACCGTGGCGCTCCACGATGGCAAGCTCTGGGTCATCGACGCAAAGGGTGGAAAGGCAGGCATCAGCATTGCAGATGTCGGCCAGTCCAACGGCGTCATCCACGTGGTCGACACCGTGCTGATGCCCAGGTAAGCGGCCTCACGCAACGGGCATCCGGCGCGATGCCCGTTGCCCGGGCCCGGTCATCCCGACGTCACCATGCGGATCCCTGCCCGGCATGGCGTAGTAGCTACCACTCCGGCCCGAGCAGCTTGGTCACTTCGGCCTCCAGTTTCTGCGCGGCCTCGTCCTGGGAGGCGACCTTGATGCACAGCCCCGACTGCGCCGGCCCCGGCACCAGCTGGTAGCGGTTGATGGTGCCGCCACCTTCGCCGTCCAGCGCTACCCGCGCCACTACCGTTCGGCCATTGGCGTGGAAGGTCCAGTCCTGATAATCAAACATGCCTAAGTTGGTGTGCGGCCAAGATGTCATCCCACTTTACGCGGCACGCCAGTGAAGAACGCTCCAGGAAGATGTTCAGCGCGCGTGGACATGATGGCGACAGGGCCTATCGCAGTGTCCGCGCCAACTGCAGGACATCGGCGAAGAAGGAGGGATAGTCGTCCTGTGGAGCGCTGTGGGTCTCGCGCCGGTGGACCAGACGCACGGCGACCACCCGCTGTTCCGGGACGATCATCAGGTATTGGCCCAGGTAGCCGTTGGCGGCAAAGCCGACGACCGGTCCCCGTGTGATGTCGTAGAGATCGGCGCGCTTCAGTCCGCGCGCGGAGATCTGGCTCCGGCGGCGGGCTTCAACTCAAGCAGCGTCTCCCGGTCGTGCATCACCAGGACCGCGTCGGAATGCGCGCCGCGCGCGTTGCGCTTGATCGCGGCGAGGGCTTCGGCACGCGTCGCCGCTTGGGTGGCCCGGCGATGCCGAACACCAGGGCCAGGGCGCAGGACAACCAGCAGGATCCTGGCATCGCAATCTCGTCCAATGAGTGTGCGCGCAGTGTGACTACATGTGTAGTCACACTGCAGTGCCTGAAGTCATGGCGCGCTTGCGTGCTGAACGTGGGCTGGGCGCCACCCCCGGCCCACCTGCAACGCGGTCGTCCGCAGCGGTCGCCATGCAGCGCTGCACGGTATGATGCGGCGACCCGGAACCTGCGATGATTGCAGCGGCCGCCCATCCGCTGATCGCGCGCGCCAGGCCCCCCTGCGCCGGGGTCGCTGCAGGTGCCGCTGAAGCCCCACTCCATGCTTGCCTCCCAAGCCCCCCTCCTGATCTGGGCAGCGGTCGCCGTTGCCACCCTCGGCCTGCTGTTCCGTCCTTTCCGCATCCCCGAATATGTGTGGGCGCTGGGCGCTGCCGCCGTGTTGCCGCTGCTGGGCGCCGTGTCGCTGCACACTGCATGGGGCGCAGTGGCCGAAGGCCGCGACGTCTACCTGTTCCTGGTCGGCATGATGGTGCTGGCCGAACTGGCGCGGCGCGAAGGCCTGTTCGATTGGCTGGCGTTGTACGCGGTGCGGCATGCGGGCGGATCCGGGCGACGCCTGTTCGACCTGGTGTTCCTGGTCGGCACGCTGGTGACGGTGTTCCTGTCCAACGATGCAACGGCCGTAGTGCTGACGCCGGCGGTCTACGCCGCCTGCAAGGCGGCGCGCGCCAACCCCCTGCCCTACCTGTTTGTCTGTGCCTTCATCGCCAATGCGGCCAGCTTCGTGCTGCCCATTTCCAATCCGGCCAACCTGGTGGTGTACGGCCAGCACCTGCCGCCGCTGCTGCAGTGGCTGGCGCAGTTCGCGCTCCCGTCGGCGGCGGCGATCGGTGCCACCTATCTGGTCCTGCGCTGGGTGCACCGGCGCGAGATCGCCCAGCCGCTGGTGGCCGCGCCGGCGCATCGCCCGTTGACCGACGGCGGCCGGCTGAGCGCACTGGGCGTGCTGTTCACCGGCACCGTGTTGCTGGTCACGTCCGCCTTGAACGGGCCATTGGGCCTGACCACGTTCTGTGCGGGCACGCTGAGTGTGGCCGTGGTGGCGATCCGCCAGAGGCGCAGCCCGCTGCCACTGCTGCGACACGTGTCCTGGGGCGTGCTGCCGCTGGTGGCGGGACTGTTCGTGCTGGTGGAAGCGGTGGCGCAGACCGGTGTCATCCAGAGCGCGGCCAGCGCGCTGCAGGCTCTGGCGCAGGCATCTCCCCGCCAGGCCAGCTGGCTGGCCGGTGGCGCGGCTGCGCTGCTGAGCAACGTGGCCAACAATCTGCCGGTCGGCCTGGCCGCCGGTTCGCTGGGGCAGATGGCCGACCTGCCGGCGCAGACCCGTGCCGCATTGCTGGTCGGCGTGGATCTGGGGCCCAACCTGTCGGTCACCGGTTCGCTGGCGACAATGCTGTGGCTGGTGGCGCTGCGCCGCGAGGGCGAGCATGTCAGCGCGCTCGACTTCCTGCGCGTCGGCGCGCTGGTGATGCCGCCGGCGTTGATCGGAGCACTACTGCTGCTCTGATCGGCGCGCAAGCGGCATGCGCTGCTAGAAGGCCACCTGCAGGCGGGTGTTGAAGGTGGTGCCTTCATCCCTGCCCTGGCCGGTGCCGCTGCGGTTGCGGGTCTGCCAACGGATCGCCTCGAACATCACGCGGCTGAAGTCGTTGAGATACCAGTTCGCACCCAGCGTCCACGCGTGGCCGGTACCGCCACTGGGCAGCTCGGCATAGTCCACGTCTTCGTAGCGCCCTTTCAGTTCCCATGCCCCGGCGCCGCCGCGGGTGACAGGATCGGCCACTTTCACCCGGCCCCAGGTGCCGGCCTTGCCCGAATAGGCCGGCCTTGCACCGGCCAGGAACCAGCCCGCCGAGATCGCCCAGGCCTGGTGGTCCAGATCGTAGCGCCCGCTGGCGCCGGCCCCGCGCAGGTTGCGCGTACCCCATTCGCCGGTCGCCCAGGCCGGCCCGAAGAAGCCTGCCAGTTCCGCGCCATAGGACGTGCTGCGCTCGGCGCCCAGCAGTGTGCCCGGCGCAATCTTGACCAGGTCGTTGAAGTGCCCGGCGATGGCCGAACTGCGGACGACGCCGCTGGCGCTTGCGGCAATCTCCTCGTGGAAGGCCCAGGCCCCCAGGTGCACCGTGACTGCGTCGTTGGCCACCGGGTTCCAATGCACGCGCGTGGCCCAGGTCTGGCTGTCGTTGTCGGTGCCGGCGTTGTTGAGATCGTTGCCGGCCACCGACAGGCTGGCATGCCAGTTCTTGCCGTACACGCGCTCGGTCAGGCCGACACCGAACAGGCCGCGCTGCGGCATCATCAGCGTGCCGACCACGTTGCGGTCCTGGAACGGCGTGTTGGAGGTGCTGCTGGAGCCGTCGATACCCCGGTCGTTGAGGCGGTTGCCTACGGTCAGGTCGGCCGGCAGCCCGAACAGGCGGTGGTCAACGGTGGCGTAGACCGACTTCCACGCCACCGCGTTGTCGGCGAAGTCACCTTCCACCGCCCAGCCGAGGATGCCGTAGCGGCCTTCGGCGCCCAGCCGCACCGAGCGGATCTCGGTACCGGAGATGTTGCGGTCACTCACTGACGATCCATCGGTGCTGGATGCGTCGACGAACAGGCGTCCGCGCGGACGGAACACCACGCTGCCATCGGCACTGCTGAACTCCGGTGCGCCCTTGGACCAGGTGACCTTGGGCGCCTTGGCCTGGCTGGATTCCAGTGCGGCGACGCGGGTGTCCAGCGCGGGGGCCTGCGTTGCGGCCGCCGCACCGGCGGTGCTGTGCCCGCCCTCCACGGCGCGGAGGCGTGCTTCCAGTTGCTGGATCTGCAGTGCCTGCTGCTGCACCAGGCGTGACAGCTCAGCCTGGCTCAGCGGCGCGGGCAGCGAAGACGTGGACTGGGCGCCGGCATGGCCACTGGCCAACAGCAGGCCGAGCGCGACCGACAGCGCTGCCAGCGGCAGCACGGTGGAATGGTTCATGGACTCTCTCTCCGGCCAGCCGGCCCCCTGGCCCGGCGCTGGCCTGTTGCGGTGGTGCGGGGGAAGATCGGGGGAGGAAGCGCGCGCCGCCGGATCGGCCCGGCGGCGCGGCAGGCGGGCTCAGCCCGGCCCGGTCAGCTGGTGGCCTGGGCCTGGGCGTTGGGACGCCAGGTGATCAGCTTGTTCTCGACCACGTCCAGCAGCGCGTCGATGACCAGCACGAAGGCGGCAAGGATGATGATGCCGGCAAACACACCGACGGCGTTGAAGTTGCCTTCTGCCTGCGCAATCAGGTAACCCAGGCCCGCCGAGGCGCCGAGGTACTCACCGATGATCGCGCCGACCACGGCGAAGCCCACCGAGGTGCGCAGCGAGGACAGGATCCAGCTGGCTGCTGCCGGGAAGTAGACATGGCGTAGCAGGTCGCTGCGGCTTGCGCCCAGGATGCGGGCATTGGCCAGTACCACCGGATTCACCTCGCGTACGCCCTGCATGGCATTGAAGAACGTGGTGAAGAACACCAGGGTGACCGCCAGCGCCACCTTCGACCACAGGCCCAGCCCCAGCCACAACACGAAAATCGGGGCCAGCACCACGCGCGGAATTGCGTTGAAGCCTTTGATGAAGGGATCGAGGATGCGCGCCGAGCGGCGGCTCAGGCCCAACCAGACACCGCCGGCCACGCCGAGGCCGGTGCCGATGATGTAGCCCAGCGCGGTTTCGGTCAGGGTGATGTAGACGTGCTGGTAGAACGACGTATCGGACAGCCAGGTCCAGGCCTGCTGCACGATCGCCGTTGGCGAGGGGAAGAAGAACGGATCGATCACGCCCAGCGCGATGCCGCCCTCCCAGCCGCCGAACACGGCCACAACCAGGGCCAGTTGGATGAACTTGTCAGTCTTGGCGTGCATAGCTCTTCTCCACTTCGCCGCGCAGGCAGGCCCAGATGTCGCGGTACAGGTCGGTGAAACGGTCATCCAGCTTGATCTCGGCCACGTTGCGCGGGCGTTCCAGATCCACGTCAAAGCTGCGCACCACGCGGCTGGCCGGACCGGATGACAGCACCACCACGCGGTCGCCCAGGGCGATCGCTTCTTCCAGATCGTGGGTGATCAGGATCACCGAGCGCCGGTCCTCCTGCCACAGGCGCAGCAGTTCGTTCTGCATCAGGTGCCGGGTGTGGATGTCCAGCGCCGAGAAAGGTTCGTCCATCAGGATCACCTTCGGCTCGACGATCAGCGCCTGCGCCATCTGCACGCGCTTGCGCTGGCCACCGGACAACTGGTGCGGATAGCGGTGCTCGAAACCGGCCAGGCCGACCTTGGCCAGCCACGCGTTGGCCTTGGCCTTGCGTTCGGCTTCGGGCACACCGCGGAAGCGCAGGCCGAGCTCAACGTTCTGGTAAGCCGTCTTCCACGGCAGCAGCGCGTCCTGCTGGAACAGGTAGCCGACCGACTCCTGGACGCCGCTGACCGCACGGCCATCGATGCTGACCTGCCCGGACGACGGCTTCAGCAGGCCCGCCACGGAATTGAGGATGGTGCTCTTGCCGCAGCCGGTCGGCCCGACGATGGCAAGGAACTCGCCGTCCCCCACCTGGATGTCGACATCACGGACGGCGGTGAATTCGCCGAAGGACATGGTCACCTTGTTGATGGCGACCATGGTCTGTGCAGGCTCCAGCTGCGGTGCGCCATTGAGCTGGCGCACGGTGGCATTGAGGGCCATGGGGTTACCTCCGCTTACGGTTGGGCAGCCGGCGCCGCGGCGTTGGCACGCTCGACGAAGGCATTGGTGTAGGTGCGGGACAGATCGATGTTGGCCTTGGCCACATCCGTATTGAACTCGCGCAGCACCTTCAACGGCGTTTCCAGATCAGCCGGCGTGAAATGACCGTCGCGGGTGAAGATCGCGCGGGCGTTCTCCACCGCGCGCGCATAGGTGGCGCGGTCGCCGGAGACGTAGCTGTCCGGCAGCGCCGCAACGATGTCTTCAGCACTGTTGTCGGCGATGAACTTCAACGCCATCTGCTCGGCGCGGGCGATCTTCTCGGCCGCTTCGGGGCGCTTGTCCAGGAAGCTCTGGTTGGCGTACATCACCGAGGTCGGGTACAGGCCGCCATAGACCTGGCGGGCGCCGTCATCGCTGCGCGCGTCGAGGAGGATCTTCCCGACCTTGCGCTCGGTGATCAGGGTGGCGGCCGGGTCGTAGTTGACCAGCAGGTCGATCTTGCCCTGCTCCAGCGCGGCCACCGCAGCCGCGCCCGAGCCGACGCCGATCAGCGAGACACTGTCGACCGGGATATCGTGCTGAGCAAGGAAGTGACGGACGAAGAAGTCCGACGATGAGCCCGGCGCGGTGATCCCGACCTTCTGGCCCTTGATGGTTTCCGGGCGTGCCGGATCGAAGCTGGCATCCTCGCGGCCGGCCATCACCAGGCCGGAGTTGCGCGAGAGCAGCACGAAGGCCACCACGTCCTTGCCCTTGGCCTGCATCTGGATGGTGTGGTCGTAGAAGCCGACGGCCACATCGGTGGAATTGGCCACCAGCGCCTGCAATACCTTGGAGCCGCCCTGGGCGAAGTTCTCGGTCTTCACCTGCAGGCCGACGTCCTTGAAGTAGCCCTTGGCGTCGGCAATGAAGAACGGCAGGTTGTTGAGGTTGTAGGAGCCGACGCTGATGCGTACCGGTGCATGGTCACCACCGCCGGCGGATGCGCCTTCGGTGCGCCCGCTGTTGCTGCATCCGGCCGCGGCCAGACCAGCCGCGCACAGCGCGGCCATCAAGAACTGCTTGTACATCATCCCTCCCAGGAGTGAAGCATCTACGTTGTAATGGCGGGCATGCGCACCTGCGCCGGCCCGTCCGGGTTCAGATCATGCCGCTGACGTCCATTGGCGGGCTTGGGTGGAACCGGCCACGGCAAGTGCTGGCGTGGTGGCAAACACGCGTCCTTCGAACAGCCGGCGTGCGGTGCGCACGACGCTGGCAACGACCGGCGCGTCCTGCGAGCTGCGACTGAGGCCCACCTCCAGGGCCCCGCTCGGATGT
Organism: Stenotrophomonas maltophilia group sp. Smal12; assembly: GCF_037079935.1. Taxonomy (NCBI): domain Bacteria; kingdom Pseudomonadati; phylum Pseudomonadota; class Gammaproteobacteria; order Lysobacterales; family Lysobacteraceae; genus Stenotrophomonas; species Stenotrophomonas maltophilia group sp. Smal12. The sequence goes on from NZ_JBAWUK010000006.1 coordinate 83,700, forward strand.
TCGAGGGTAATGCTGCCGGGAACGGACAGGCATCCGACCAAAGTGTGGGCCAGCGTGCCCGGCGTAACAGCGGCGGTGGCCAGGCCGACCGCGCCGGTAATGGCCAGCGCGGTGTGGCATTGATGCGGCATGAAATAGCGCACCTGCAGATCGCCCCCATGTTGTGGCGCCGACAGCAGCACCGGCTTCGGAATGACCTTGTTGCCGGCGTCAGAGATGCCCATGCGGGCGCCCGCCTCGATGCGCAGCGCTTCCAGCCGGCGCATGAATACCGCGTCCGCGTTCAGTTCGGCGGGCGGGGTATCGCCGCGCACGCCCAGATCTTCTGCGCGCACCAGCATCATCGGCATCGCGCAGTCCACCAGGCTGACCGGCACGCCATCGATGGTTTCCTGCGCGTGGCCGCTGGGCAGCAGCTTGCCGGTGCGGGCGCCTGCCGCATCAAGGAAAGCGAGCCTGACCGGCGAGGCCGAGCCCGGCGCGCCGGCAATGCGCGTGTCACCGCGGTACACCACGTTGCCGCCGGGCGTTTCCACCGTGGCGATGATCAGCTTGCCGGTGTTGACGTTGTGGATGCGCACCTCGGTCTGCGGATCCTGCGCCTGCACCAGCCCACGCTCGATGGCATACGGGCCTACGGCCGCCAGCATGTTGCCGCAGTTCGGCGAGGTATCCACCACCTGCTGCTCTACCCGCACCTGGGCGAACAGGTAGTCGACATCGGCGTCCGGACGGCTGGAGCGGTCGATGATCGCCACCTTGCTGGTCAGCGCGTTGCCACCGCCGATGCCGTCGATCTGCAACGGATGGCCCGAGCCCATCACTTCCAGCAGCAGGCGATCGCGTTCAGCGATGTCCATCGGAAGGTCGCTGGCCAGGAAGAACGGGCCTTTGGAGGTGCCGCCGCGCATGAGTACGCAGGGAATGCTGAGCAGATCGTTGGACATACGTGTGCTAGATTGATGCGTATAGGGGATGAATGACCCCTCTGTGATTCGATACTGGCATGACCCCAATTGATCTGTGAATTGCTGATTTTTGGATGATTGATACCCCATGAGCATCAATTGCGAAATCCTGGATCTACGCGCCTTCCTGCTGGTCTCGGAGACCCGCAGCTTCCACCGCGCCGCAGAAATCCTGCACGTCTCCCAGCCAGCACTCAGCCGCCGCATCCAGAAACTGGAGCAGGCGGTGGGGTCGCCGCTGCTGGAGCGCACCACGCGCAGCGTCAGCACTACCGCCGTCGGCGAGAACCTGCTGCCGCTGGTGCGTCGCATGCTGGAGGAGTTCGATGGCTCGCTGTTCTCACTGCGTGGCCGCGAAGACACCCGCGGCGCTACCGTGACCATCGCGTGCCTGCCGACGGCGGCGTTCTACTTCCTGCCCAGCGTGATGGCGCGTTTCCACGAAGCGCACCCGAACGTGCGCTTCCGCATCCTGGATATCCCGGCCACGGAGGGTCTGCAGGCAGTGGAACGTGGCGAAGTGGAGTTCGGCATCAACTTCATGGGTGCCAACGATCCGAATCTCGATTTCGACGTGCTCGCTGAAGATCCATTCGTGCTGGCATGCCGGCGCGATCATCCTCTGGCACGCAAGCGCAAGGTGGAATGGGCCGATCTGGCCGAGCACCAGCTCATCACCGTGCACCGCACCAGCGGCAACCGCACGCTGCTGGATGGTGCGCTGGCGCGCGAGAACCTCAAGTTGAGCTGGCACTACGAAGTGACCCACCTGTCGACGTCACTGGGCATGGTCGAGGCGGGCATCGGCGTGTCGGTGCTACCGAAGATGGCCACGCCGGACGGGGATCACCCCACCCTGGTGACGCGCGCGATCGGCAACCCGGTGGTGTCACGCACGATCGGCATCGTCCGCCGCCGCGGCGCCCTGCTCTCGCCCACGGCGGAGCGATTCCTGCAGATGCTGATGAGCCAGTGGCGCGGGGAGGCGTGAGCAACTGCGCGGTTCACGCGCCTATGCGTTCCGGCGCGCCAGACGCTGGCAGGGCCGCCCTTCATGACGAAGCCGCGAAGATCGACGCAATACCTGCAAGCGATCCCACGGCCACCCACGAGAGCGTGGCGAATGCAACCAGCAACACCTTCCGGTGCACGACCTGCGCTTCGTTCCGGGGCTCCGGCCGCCGCGCATAGGGCCTGGAGAAACCCAGGAGTTCGCCGGTGACTGTCAGCGCCCCCATGAAGATCAGTGCGGTCACGCAGAAGCCAAAAATGGAACCAATGAGGGCCACATGCTGGGCATCGCCAATAGCCGGCTGAGTGCCGGCCAAACCCTCTACAAGCTGGCCCGTCCACCGTGCGGGCAGCCAGGCCAGGGCGGCGACAATACCGAAGTGACTGGCCACGTTGATCCAGAACCAGGATGTGGTCTTCATGACGTCAGCATTTCCGGTGTTGGCCAGTGGTGGGCATCGTGACGCCTGCGTCAGCCCCGCACAACCCTGCATGGGGAAGCCGGCCAGCGGCCGGCACTACCCGGGCGATCAGCCTGCGGTTTCCAGCCCCTTGCCTGCCGCATCCATCCGCAGCGAGGCCAGGTATCGGCCGTACTTGCCAACGAAGATGCCGGTGAATCCGCCTGCCAGCAGCAGGTAGGCGGCATTGAAGCCAGCATTGGCGGACAGCGACGGCGACACCGCAAATGCGACTTCGAACCCGTACTTCACCAGGAAAGTGATCAACAGCAGTGGCAGCAGGCTGAAATCCGCGTTGCGCCAGAGCTTGCCGGTACTGCGGTCCAGCGTCAGCTTCAACCGATTCAGCAGCAGCCAGGCAAGCGCGGCGCCCGTGGCGATGCCGGCCAGCCATTCGCTCCAGGCGCTCAGCGACGCGCCGAAGCGATGACTGACCGACCAGGCACCCCAGACGGCGAACAAGGCGGGTACGATCGCCAGCTTCTGCAGCGAGGTCTCGGCCGGCTTCATGGCGGCGATGCCACGGGTGACCAGGAAGGCCAGCAGCAGCCAGACCCAGATCGGCGTCTGCGAGGCGAGATGCTGGAGCATGTTCATGAGCGGTCCCCTTGGTGAGTGGTGGCGAGGTGCGCTCGCCTTGGCGCTCACTATTCGCTTCCGCCCGGGTTGCAGCCAGTGACAGCTGTCAGCCTTCGGGGATTACGCTGCGGGCACTGGAAATGCGCCGCCGGTACCGCGCCATCCACTCCAGCGACGGCGCAACGCCACCGAACGGGAAGAAATGCGGGCTGACCGGGCCATGGGCGCTGGTCAGCCCCTTCACCAGGCGGTCAACGAACACCTCCGGCCCCGCCGTTCCCAGCAGCCGGCCGATCGAGATGCCATACCGGGCCAACATCGATGCACTGGCGCCCACGCCGCACATCGCGGCGTAGCGCAGCAGCCGGGGGATGCTTGCCGGCCCCGGCACACCGACCAGCACCGGAACCGCGATGCCACGCGTGCGCAGTGCATCCAGCCAGGCCAGCACGGTATCGGCATCGAAGGCGAACTGGGTGATGATCAAGGGCGACATGCCGCGCGCTTCGATGGCGTGGCACTTGCACTCAAGCGCCTGCCAGCGATCATCACTGCTCATTACTGGATGACCTTCCGGATGCCCGCCGATACCCACGACCTTGATGCCGCACCGTTCCAGAAGTCCGGCCTCGATGATCGAAATGCTGTCTGCAAACGGTCCAGCAGGCGTGGCGAGGTCACCGGCGATCACCAGGCACTGCTCGACACCAGCCTCGCTGGCCGCGCGCTCAAGGAACCGCCCGAGTACCGCGCGCGAGCCGATACGGCGCGCAGACAGATGCGGCATCGGCTCGAAGCCGAGCGCGCGCACCGTGCGTGCGGCGGCCAGGCGTGCGTCGTCATCCTCGCTGGCCAGCCAGGGAATGGAGATGATCGTGCCGCGCGGTATGCGGTCAGCCTCGGCGCGCAGCGCGGGCATGGCCTTCGCGCTGACCTCCAATGAAAAGGTGTTAATGAAGGCTTCCGCCCGCAGTGATCCAGGTACGGGCATCAACGGGCTCCGTCTGCGTTGCCGGCAAGCGGCGAGCTGTTGCGGGCCAGCTCGATGAAGGCCTGCAGGTAATCGATGCTGGTATCGGCCTCGCGCGCACCCAGATAGATCTGCTTGGGGATGCCCTTGGCACCCAGGCGTACGGGCACCACGTCCATGCGCGCGGCGTACTCCTCCACCAGCCAGCGCGGCATGGCGGCCACGCCGCGGCCGCTGGCCACCATCTGCATCATGATGTCGGTGGTTTCAATGGCCTTGTGGCGCCGCGGGGTGATGCCGGCCGGCAGCAGGAACTGGTTGTAGATGTCCAGGCGCTCGAACGGCACCGGGTAGCTGATCAGCACTTCCTGGCTGAGCTGGCGCGGCTTTACGTGGTCCACCTTGGCCAGGGCGTGGTTGCTGGCCACCACCAGCACCTGCTCGTAGTCGAACACCGGGATGAACTTCAGGCCTGGCTTCAGCAGCGGGTCGGGGGTGACCAGCAGGTCGATCTCGTAGCCGAACAAGGCGCCGATACCGCCGAACTGGAATTTCTGCTTGACGTCCACATCCACATCCGGCCACGCGGCCAGATACGGCGAGACGATCTTCAGCAGCCACTGGTAGCAGGGGTGGCATTCCATGCCGATGCGCAGCGCGCCGCGCTCGCCCTGGGCAAACTGGCGCAGGCGCTCCTCGGCCAGGTCCAGCTGCGGCAGCACCCGGTTGGCGACTGCCAGCAGATATTGCCCGGCCTGGGTCAGCCGCAGGCTGCGGCCTTCGCGCAGCCAGACATCGGTACCCAGCTGCTGCTCCAGCTTCTTCATGCTGTGGCTGAGCGCCGACTGGGTCAGGTTGAGCACGCCGGCAGCAGCGGTGAGCGAGCCCTGCTGCTCGACCTGCTGCACGATGCTGAGGTGGATCCGCTCCAACATTAAGATGAATCTCACTCATGGATAGGTGAAGTAATACCATTTTACGTCATGGAAGGCACTGACTAGGATCGGGTCATGCTTTCACCTGCCCGCCCCCTTCGAATCGTCGCCGTCTCCGGCGGATTGCAACGCCCTTCCAGGGCCACCACGCTGGCCGAGCATCTGCTGGGCCTGATCGGCGAGGACATCCATTGCGAGCAACACCTGATCGAACTGGGCGAGCTGGCGCCGCGGCTGGCCGGCGCACTGTGGCGCTCACAGGTGCCCGACGCTGTGGAGCGGCAGCTGGTTGCTGTTGAACAGGCCGATGTACTAGTGGTGGCAACGCCGGTCTACCGGGGTTCGTACACGGGGCTGTTCAAGCACTTCTTCGACTTCATCCACCAGGACGCACTGGTCGACACCCCCATCCTTCTGGCCGCCACCGGTGGCAGCGAGCGCCACTCGCTGGTGATCGACCATCAGCTGCGCCCGCTCTTCAGCTTCTTCCAGGCGCGCACCCTGCCACTGGGTATCTACGCCACCGATCGCGATTTCGCCGACGGCCGCGTGCACAGCGACGCCCTGATCGAGCGGGCGCGACTGGCGGTACGGCGGGCCATGCCGCTGCTGGCGCTGCCCCGCCATCGTGCCACCGCCCTTGAGACCGCCGCAGCTCTTTGAATGCCGGATGCCCTCGCCCGCATCCGGATGCCACCCCGCAACACGGAACGCCGCCCATGACGACCGACGCCTTCACCTTCAGAATCACGCGCATCCCCTTCAACGAGGACTACCAGCCGGCCGAAGGCACGCGCATCACCACCAACTTCGCCAACCTGGCGCGCGGCGCGTCCCGGCAGGAAAACCTGCGCAACACCATCCGCATGATCAACAACCGCTTCAATGATCTGGCGCATTGGGACAACCCAAGCGCCGATCGCTACGCGGTCGAGCTGGACATCATCTCGGTGGAGATGCACATCGACGGCGCCGACGGCAGCGATCCTTTCCCGTTGATCGAAGTGTTGCGCCCGACCATCGTTGACACGCACACCGGCGCGCGCACCGAAGGCATCGTCGGCAACAACTTCTCGTCCTATGTCCGTGACTACGACTTCAGCGTGGTGCTTCCGGCCAGCAACGAAGGCAAGGACACCTTCGGCATTCCGGAGGGCTTTGGCGACCTGCACGGCAAGCTGTTCAAGCACTTCCTGCGCTCGGACGCCTACCGCGCCAACTTCAGCAAGGGGCCGGTGATCTGCATCAGTGTTTCCAGCAGCAGGACCTACCACCGCACCGAGAACCACCATCCGATCCTGGGCGTGGAATACCGCCAGGGTGAGTTCTCCCCCACCGACCAGTATTTCGACAAGATGGGCCTGCGGGTGCGCTATTTCATGCCTCCGGGCAGCGTCGCACCGCTTGCCTTCTACTTCCAGGGCGACCTGCTGGGCGATTACTCGAACCTGGAACTGATCGGCACCATCAGCACGATGGAGGCCTTCCAGAAGATCTACCGCCCTGAGATCTACAACGCCAATTCCGTGGCCGGCAAGGTCTACCAGCCCAGCCTGAAGCACCAGGACTACTCCTCCACCCGCATCGTCTACGACCGTGAAGAGCGCAGCCAGTTGGCCGTCAAGCAGGGCCGGTTCACCGAAGAGCACTTCATCAAGCCCTACCGCGCCGTGCTTGAGCAGTGGGCCGCCCGCTGATCCATCGACTTTCCATTCTCCCCCAGGACACACGACACAATGCCGACGAAGACGCTGCTCCCCACCTCCACTGCAGGCAGCCTGCCCAAGCCTTCCTGGCTGGCCGAGCCCGAGAAGCTCTGGTCACCGTGGAAGCTGCAGGACGAAGCCCTGGTTGAAGGCAAGCGGGATGCGCTGCGCCTGTCGCTGCAGGAACAGCAGCATGCCGGCATCGATATCGTCAGCGACGGCGAGCAGACCCGGCAGCACTTCGTTACCACCTTCATCGAACACCTCAGCGGCGTTGATTTCGAGAAGCGCGAGACCGTGCGCATCCGCAACCGCTACGATGCCAGCGTGCCGACCGTGGTCGGCGCAGTGAGCCGTCCGAAGCCGGTGTTCGTGGAGGATGCGAAGTTCCTGCGCCGCCAGACCACGCAGCCGATCAAGTGGGCGCTGCCCGGTCCGATGACGATGATCGATACCCTGTACGACGCGCACTACAGGAGCCGCGAGAAACTGGCCTGGGAATTCGCGAAGCTCCTCAACGAGGAGGCGAAGGAGCTGGAGGCCGCCGGCGTGGACATCATCCAGTTCGATGAGCCGGCCTTCAACGTGTTCTTCGACCACGTGAACGACTGGGGCGTGGCCGCGCTGGAGCGTGCGATCGAAGGACTGAAGTGCGAGACCGCCGTGCACATCTGCTACGGCTACGGCATCAAGGCCAACACCGACTGGAAGCAGACGCTGGGATCGGAATGGCGCCAGTATGAAGAATCGTTCCCCAAGCTGCAGACCTCCAACCTCGACATCATCTCGCTGGAATGCCAGAACTCGCACGTGCCGATGGACCTGATCGAGCTGGTGCGTGGCAAGAAGGTGATGGTCGGTGCCATCGACGTGGCCTCCAACACGGTGGAATCGGCGGAGGATGTGGCCCACACCCTGCGCAGGGCGCTGCAGTTCGTGGACGCCGACAAGCTCTACCCGAGCACCAACTGTGGCATGGCGCCGTTGGCGCGCGACGTGGCCAGGGGCAAGCTGCGCGCACTCAGCGCGGGGGCGAGGATCGTACGTGAGGAGCTTTCGGCGTAGCCCTGGCTGGGGATGTGTTCCCGTTTCGGCGCGGGGAGGATGGAACCTGGCCGGGTACAGACCAGGCTCCACCTCGCCCCTGCACCTCGGGCCTGGCGGCCGTCATGCGCGGCCGTGGCGCCAGTGCTTCCTTGATCCGCCCCATCTCCCCTGCCCCGGCTTCGGCCAGGCGCCGGGCCTGCTGCCGCTGTTCCCGCGTGAGCGCCGGAGGCGGTGGAGTACCGGCATCCACCAATCGCGCCACCGCATCGCGCAGAGGCAACTGCGGGCAGAGCCGTGCAGCACACCAGCGCTCGGCGTAGCGCTTGGCCTGACGGGTGCTGGTGGCGGACACGACCTTGACCTGTGACATCTTGCGTGCGTCCAGGTACAGACGGAACCCGAGCGCGGCATGCGGCACGATACTGGCCACCGAACGGCCGTTCCACCACAGATCCCAGCGCTCGCCGCTCTGCACCCAGCCCGAGGGCCGGCGGGCTATCATGAAATCGGGAGCGCTGGAGGGCGAATGCATGGCCGTAAGAATACGGTCGGCCGTCGCATGGACTGAGATTGCGGAGTGGCGCTGGCAACCTCACAACGCTTCTGCCGCAGTGAAGCCCTCTTTACCACTCCCCTCTTTACCACTCTGGGCCGAGCAGTTTCTCCACCTCGGTTTCGAGCCTCTTGGCGGCTTCCTCCTGCGAGGCCACCTTGATGCACAGCCCGGACTGGGCGGGCCCGAGGGTCAACCGGTAACGGTTGATGGTGCCGTCGCCGTCGCCATCCAGTTCCACCCGGGCCACCCGGGTTCGGCCATTGGCCTTGAAGGTCCAGCCCTGGTAGTCGAACATCGTTGAGTCCATCGCAACGCCCTGAATGGCTCCCACCTTATGCGGGGGAGGTGCGACACCCCGCCCGATGCTCGCTTCCTGTTCCTCTTTCCTCATCTGGGCGGCCGTGACCGTGGCGACCCTCGGCCTGCTGTTCCGGCCATTCCGCATTCCGGAGTACGTGTGGGCACTGGGGGCTGCTCTTCTGCTTCCACTGCTGGGAACGGTGCCGTTCGGCACGACCTTGCACGCGGTGGCCGAGGGTCGCGATGTCTATCTGTTCCTGATCGGCATGATGATGCTGGCCGGGCTGGCCCGGCTGGCCCGGCTGGCCCGGCGCGAAGGCCTGTTCGACCCGGCACAATCATTCCCTGGCACGCAAGCGCAAGGTGGAATGGGCGGATCTGGCCAAGCGCCAGTTGATCACCGTGCACCGCACAAGCGGCAACCGCACGCTGCTGAATGGTGCGTTGGCGCGTGAGAGCCTCAAGCTCAGCTGGCACTACGAAGTGGCCCACCTGTCGACTCATTGGGCATGGTCGAGGCCGGCATCGGCGTGTCAGCGCTGCCGAAGATGGCCACGCCGGACGGGGATCACCCCACCCTGGTGACACGCGCGATCGGCAACCCGGTAGTGTCGCGCACGATCGGCATAGTCCGCCGCCGTGGTGCCCTGCTCTCGCCCACGGCAGAGCGCGCCACCTCTCCTGCCCGCAGCAATTCCCTGCGGCGCCTACTGAAGGCTTCCTCGGTCCCGGTGCCTCATACCGGGTCGAGATTCAGATCGGCAACCTTGCCGAAGGGCATGACGGTCAACGCCTTGCAGCTTCCCTTCTCGATTGAATCACTGGGATTCTCAGCGGATTTTACGATCCCGTAGCCTGAGCCGCTCTTGTTGAAGACGGCGGCGCCGCTGTCACCGGACGCGCATGCAAGTTCGGAGCCTTCCACTCTTCCCCAAGTGGGTGCACAGACTGCAGCGCCACATACGCCCAACGGGGCGTGCTGCACCGATGTGACGGTTCCGCAACTGAAGCCGGTGCGAGCCCCTCGGAAGCAAAGGAGGCCATGCAGTGGAAGGTCCGCATGGATCAGTATCAATGCCTTCGTCTGGTACTCACCCTTCAATTCTGCGAACACTTCCTGGAGCGGTGTATTTCCAGCAGGAAGCGAGTGCCATTGAACATCGTGACTACCGTCGAAGAGCGCGTCCTGGAATGTCAGTGGCATCATGACCTGCGGGCCACCAACCTCATGACCGTAATTGCTGTAAAGCAACTGATCATCGCAGTGCGCTGCCGTAAGGAGCCCTTTTACCTTGGTCAGCTTGTGCCGAACCGCAAGGCCGCTTGTGCACATCCTGCCATTGGCAGTCAGGATCGCCCCACCGGCGGTGTACGCCGAATTGCGGAAGGGATCCCTCCCAAGGATGATGTTGACCTTCAGCTTCGCAGCCTCTTCAATCTTGCGCTTGGCCGCTTCATACGATTTTGCATCGGCTCCACGAACCGAAACGTCAATCATGCCCAGCTCGGGGCGGCCGTCCACACTCACTGCATCAGGTATGAGTTCGACCACAAGTGGAACGACTCTATGCATGGTTTCGGAGAACTCCTTCTCCGTGTACGGATACCCCTCCTCGAACTCGACCCTGATGGATGAGTCACTCACTCTGAAGTGCCGGACCGCCTCCATCATGTTTCCCTTCAGTCCAACAACGAGGTGTTGATCGGGCATGTTTTCGATCGAAACAAATGCGAGCCGATCACTGTATCGCCGTTTCAGTTCGGCGATGACCGAAGGTAGCTCGGATTCAACTTCCAGCCTGCGCTTGGCGGTGTCGAGTGACACGCCGTTCGCACTCATGTAGGCCTTGGCAGCGATATCCGATTCCTTCTCCGAAAATGCCTGGCCTGCCGGCATGACCGCGAGACTCTGAGCTGACGCGAGAACAAGCAGAACTGATGCTAGCGACATCTAGGTTTCCTCCATGGAATGAGTTCAGGAGCCAGTGCCGGCTCCACGGCCGAAGGTAGCAGGAAACCTCTTTGCGCTCGGCGGGGCAGGAGGGCCATTCACCGTTTCGTGATGCATTGCGCGCTTCAACGCAGGTGTGCGTCGCGCCAGATCAAGCTTAGCGCTGGTAGTTCTTCAGAAACAGCCAGGTAATCAGCGCCGACCATCACGTGCTCGGTGCGCTGCTGCTGGGACGCGATGGAACCCGCGCGCAGGCTCCTCCGAGGCCGCTGCCCGGCATCGTTGATCGCATCGGCGGTGGCGATGCCTTTGCCGCCGGCATCGTGCACGGATTGCTGTCCGGGCTGGACGCAGAAAGCACCGTGCGCTTCGGACTGGCTGCGGGCGCGTTGAAGCACGCCATTCCCGGCGACTTCAGCCCTGCCCGCGAAGCTGAAGTCCGGGCGCTGATGGAGAGCGACCAGTTCGACGTTCGTCGCTGATCTCCCCCAGGATAATCTCGCTAGAATCCAACGGGCGCTGGAATCGCGCAGGGATCGCCCATGGATTACACCGGATACACGCGCAAATTTCCCAACAACCGCCCGCTGAATGCGTTTGATCGTGAGCACCGCCTGCTGCGGAAGAAGCGACTGGATGTCGCGCCGCTGGCGCAGCTGTGCGTGGTGAAGATGAATTCGAACTGCCTGGTTTCGGTGGATCGCTGGTTCGCCGCACGTGGCTTTGCAGCCCTGCTGGGCGCGATCGGCATTGCCCTCGGGCTGGGCGGCATGCTGATGCTGCTCTGGTTGCTGGTCGTGAACAGGCTACCGAACCAAAACGGCCTGTGGGAGGCGATATTCATAGGCATGGCGATGCTGGCCGTCTTCACTGCAGCGAGCATATGGGTAGCTTGCCTCGAGCTGTTCCGTTGGACCTACTATCCGATCGCGCTTGATCGCAAGCATCGGCAGATACACGTGTTCCGGCTGGATGGCACCACCCTCAGCGCGCCCTGGGACCGGGTGTATTTCACGCTTGGCCGCGGAACCGGAACCTTCGGATGGTACAACTGGGATGTCCGCGGACTGATCCTAGACGCGGATGGCGTGACAGTACGGGAGACGTTCGCGTTCTGCATCGCGACCTCCCGCATCGAGAACGCGCATGCCCACTGGGAGTTCCTGCGGCGCTACATGGAAGAAGGACCGGCAGCCGTCGTGGACGCGGTGCACTACTGCATGCCGCTGGACGGCAAGCGCGAGAGCTTCGCGTCCGGCAAGGAGCGCATCTTCGCCGAAGACGCGCAGCTCCCGGGTTTCATGTGGCTCACGATGCTGCCACTCAACTACCTGCACACGATCATGCGCTGGGTGGTGATGCAGACCAGCAGGATTCCGCGGTTTCCACCGGACATCGAGGCGTGCCTGACACCGGACGCCGGTGATCCCTGTGTCCGCGACGCTTCGATGAATCCACCGGACCTGCGCTGACCCATCAATGCAAAGGCACCTTCAGCACCGAAGGCGCGTTGGCTGGCGAGCTGAAGGTCACCGCACCGCCCAGCTGGCTGATGCCCGCATAGCGCAGGTCCACGGTATCGACCACCAGGGTCAGCCGGCTGCCGGTCGGGAGGTTCCAGCTGCTGGCTTCCAGGCGAAGATCGATGGTTCTCGGCTGGCCGGGCGTGGCACCGCGCAGGGTGTACGGCTTGTGGCTGATCAGCTGGCCGTTGCCCAGCATATCCTCGGCATAGAGGTAGGCATACAGCGTGGTGTCGGCGCGCGTGGGCGTCACCGTCAACCGCACTTCCGGTGCGCCATCCAGGCGGCGTGCACTCCAGTAGATCGGGCCTTGCCAGACGCCTGCGGCGTTGCGGTCAACGAACGGCACATAGGCGCCGGGCGGCAGGTTGAACATCTGCAGCGCGCCGGACGCCATCACCACGCCGGAGTTGGCGGCGGTCAGCAGGCCGCTGCCGATCCGGTAGTTCCAACCGGTGCCGCCACCGCTCTCGGCCAGCCCTCCGGTGGGCAGCAGCAGCCCGGTCGGCGCGGTCAGCCCGTAGCTTACGGCGCCGGTAGAGGTGGCCTGCCAGTCCGGATAACGTCTCCAGCTGCCCTTCTGCGACTTCAACTGCACCGCCGGCTGGCGGTCGATGCCATTGGCCACGCCCTTGAGGTAGTGGTCGAACCAGTCGCCCACCGCGGCATAGACTTCATTGGGAATGCCGAGCGCACCGAAGGCTTCGTTGAGGGCGTGGTCGCCATGGCGCAGCTGCAACTGCTTGGGTCCCTTCAGGCGGGTAAAGAAGTCGACCAGCTGGCCCGGCGGGAACAGGCTGTCGTTGAAGGCGTTGGCGAGGAATACCGCGGGTTGGTTGGCATTGATCTCATCAAGGCTGCTGGCCGGGCTGCGCTGTGCCGCTACCGGCAGCAGCGAGTCCACCGCCCCCTGGTAGTTGCCGACCAGCACATTGCCGTTGATGGTGGCCAGCTCCGCCCCGGGGCGGCCAGTGGCCAGGCCGGCTGCCACCAGCAGGGCGATGCCCTGTGCGCTGGGCGTGTCATGGCTGTAGAGCGACGCCTGCAGGTCGGCCCAGCCGTTCAGCGCGGCAACGGCCTTGATGCGCGGATCGCGTGCCGCCGCCAGCAGGCTGGTGCCGGCCCCGTAGGAGATGCCAGAGACACCAATGCTGGCCGGATCGGCCCGGGTGTTGGCCAGCGCCCAGTCGATCAGGGCACTGACATCTTCGAACGTGGCGGGCCCGGCGATGTCGATGCTGCCGCCGGACTCCCAGAAGCCGCGCGAGCTGTAGCTGATGACCACATAGCCGCGCTGCGCCAGCGACTGTGCCGCGCCCACGTACTCCACGCTGGGCACTGCCCAGCTGCTGGGCATCACCAGCAGCGGATAGCGGCCACTGCCGGCATCCTGGGGTTCGATGACGAAGGCCCCGAGGGGCGTGCCATCCCAGCTGGGGATGGTGCGATGGGTGGTCTTGACCGTGGCCGCCAGGGCCGTGGGCGCCAGCCCGGTCAGCAGGATCAACAGCAGCAGAACCTTGCGCATCGTTGTCTCTCCCCGTCGGTGGTGGTGCAACGGATCGGACCGTACCAGTGCGAATGGTGGCTGGCACCTTGCGACGCAACATGCCGCAAAGCGCGCCTTGCTATGCTTCAAGGCACTGCGGGCCCTCCGCAGTCTCCCATCAAAGCAAGGACGCCCCCGATGCACAGGATGCTCGTCGCAGGCACGCTCTCCAGCGTCGCCTATCTGTTCGCCCCTTCAGTGTTGGCGGAAGATGCCCCCGAACCGGCCAACGACTGCGCGGAGATTGCGCGGCTGATGGCCAACGAAGACTTTGCGGCACTTGATGCGATGGCCGCGCGTTTCCGCAAGGGCGAGCTCAACGCCGCCGGCCAATCCCGGCTCGGCCGTTTCTACATCTGCATGTCGCGTGCAATCGGCACGTCGCGGCAGGAGGTTCAAGCCTGGAACGACTGGTCTGCATGGGCGGCGCGCTGGGTTCAGCACGCGCCGAAGTCTGCGGCGGCCCACCTGATCACCGCACGGATTCCACTCAACCTGGCCTGGAGCTACCGCGGCAACGGTTACGCCAACACCGTCAACGCCGACGACTGGGCACAGTTCCATGAGTACAACGCGGTTTCGCGGGCCTACCTGCAATCGCATGAGGATGTTGCCGGCGGCGACCCGTTCTGGCACGAGATGAACGTGCTGATCGCGCTGCGCGAAAGCGCGGATGACGACGAAATGCTGGCGCTCGTTGATCGCGCAGCGAAGGCCTTCCCCGACTACGAACCACTGCACCTCATTGCCATGGAGTACTTCACGCCGGCCTGGGGTGGCAGCGCGCAGAAGATGGAAGCCTTCGCGCGGCACTCGATGGCCAGTGCACCGAAGAAGAAGCGGGCCATGCGCTACGCACGGCTGTACTGGTCGGCCACCGAATATTCGCCCGATCACTTCCGCGCAGCGAAGCCAGATTGGCCGCTGATGCGCCAGGGGCTGGACGAAATCGCCCAGCAGTACCCGACCATCGACAACCTGGAATCGATCGTCCGCTATGCCTGCCTGGCACGCGACGGCGACGCACTGGTCCGCTGGAATCGTTTGTGGTTGAGCCGCGCCGGTTTCGACGAGGCGGCCATTGCGCACTCGACCGAGCAAAGCAAGGCCGCATGCCTGGCGCCGGACGAAGAACAGGAAACACTCCTGTAGCGCCCGCCGCCGCAGGCCCAGGGGCGCAGCTGGCAGGCCTGCCGGGCGCCTAGCACGCGCGCGTGTCATCCACGCGCCGCGTGATCTGACATATCACCAGTGCTTGCGCATGATCACAGCTTCGCCCTTTCGTCATTGACCACAAGACGCCAGCTTGTGACGCTTATGACACCGCAGGGCTGATGGCCCAACAACGCGGCCAGGCTCCACCGCAATCCGCAGCATCCGTCTCCGCAGCATCTCCGCATGACCTCGCCCCGGCCAGGTCGTGACGGGCGGCTGCGCCCTGAATCTTCTGCTGGAGAATCGAAATGCGCCTTGCAAGCTTTGTCTTTGCTTTCGTACTCAGTGCTTTTGCCGGTGCTGCACAGGCCCAGGTGGTCACCCTCAACAAGGGCGGCTTCGTGCTGACCTACGACTGCAGCATCCACAGCGCCACCCGCTACGAGTACACGCTTACTGCCGATACCGGTTCGGCCGCACGGCCGTCCAGCTTCTACAAGGACCCGGACCTGCCGGCCGGTTGCCTGGGCCAGACCAGCACCGCGTCCTACGCCAGCATCAGATCCGGCTACGACCGTGGCCACCTGGTCACGTCCAACCACATGGACTACGACGCGACCTACATCCGCCGCGCCAACTACATGACCAACATCGTGCCGCAGGTGTCCAGCTTCAACCAGGGCATCTGGGTGAAGGCCGAAAACGTGGCCGAGTGCTACCGCGACATCGCACCGGTGGACGTCTACGGTGGTGTGGTCTACGGCGACGCCGCCAACGATTACTTCCTGGCCAGCCATGGCATCCCGACCCCGGAGTTCTTCTGGAAGACGATCATCACCCGTGACCCGAACACCGGAACCGCCAAGGCGATCAGCTGGATCATTCCCAACGAGGCCAACCTGGGCAGCCTGGACAACTATCTGGTGACGATTGCCGATCTGGAGGAGCTGCTGGGCGCCAGCTATGTGGCGATCAACGCACCGACCTCGCTGAAGAACATGCTGCCGGCCAGCACCTGGCCACAGCCTGCAGGGTGTGACCTGGGCTGATCGGCAGGCAGAGGAATCACGATACCTGCACGCGCAGCCATCGTGACGCCAGCACTCTGGCAACCAGGAACTGCACTGCGGCGCCTGCGACGGTGGCAACGACAAGCAGGACAGGGAGCAGGCAGCTGCCGGCCAGCGTCACCGCGCCGGCGATGCCGGCACTGATGAGGCGATGGTGCCGGGCCCGGGATCGCACTCGGTTCAAGGGGTATTCCCGTGCAAGCGCTGGGTGGGGTGGCCCGGCAGTCTAGCGTTCCTGTGGCCAGCGTGCCCTGCCCGTCCCGCTATGGGAAAATGGCGGGCGCCTCGCCCCTTTGGCTGTTCCCGGAGTAGTTGATGTCCCGTTTCCCCTTCGATGCCGTGCTGTTCGACTGCGACGGCGTACTGGTCGATTCCGAGCCGCTGGTGGCCCGCGTGCTCTCGGAAATGCTGACCGCACGCGGCTGGCCGCTGACCCCGGCGCAGGCCGGCGAGGTCTTCCTGGGCCAATCCGTGGCCCATCTGGCCGGGCTGATCGCAGAGCGCACCGGCAAGCCGTTCACCGAGGAATGGCTGGAGGAGTTCCGCCAGCAGCGCAACCGGGCGCTGGAACGGGATCTGGAGCCGATCCGGGGGGCGCCCGAGGCCGTGCGTGCGATCGCCGCAGCGACCGGTGGCCGCATTGCCTGCGCGTCCGGTGCCGACCTGATCAAGGTGAAACTGCAACTGGGCAAGGTCGGCATCCTCGATGCCTTCGGTGACCACGTCTTCAGCGGCCAGGACATGCCGCAGACCAAACCCCACCCGGACGTGTACCTGGCCGCTGCCGCTTCGCTGGGTGTGGACCCGGCCCGCTGTGCGGTGATCGAAGACACCGTGACCGGCGCGACCGCCGGCGTGGCGGCGGGTGCCACCGTGTTTGGCTTCAGCGAGGGCGGCCCGCACCACAGCACGCCGGAGGCCCTGCGCGCTGCGGGTGCGAAGGTGATCTTCCAGCGCATGGACCAGCTGCCGGCATTGCTGGCGGCCTACGCCGCCGACGCTGCCGCCTGAGTCGGCCTCAGCCTGCGGCGTCCAGTGCGGCGCTGCGGCGCTTCCCGGCGTAATGCAGCACGAACAGGTACAGGCCAGTGAACAGCTGCAGGAACAATGGCGGCAGCGGCGAATAGGTGATCCACGCTGCCGGCTCGCCCTGTCCCAGCCCGCGGACGGCGAAATTGGCGATCACCGCCAGGGTGAAGACGATCGAGGTCCAGCGATGCACGGGCCGCGCCCAGCCCCCCCGGCTCATTGACGGCGCCTCGCTTCAGAGCGGGCTTCGATCATCTTCCAGCCATTGCCGGACGGGTCACGGAATCCGGCATCGATGGCGCCATAGCGTTCGACCGGCTCCTGGGTGAACTCGACGCCCCTTGCCAGCCATTGCGTATAGCGCGCCCGACAGTCATCGACGGCCAGCACCAGCGGCGGCATTGCGCCTTTCGCCACCAGCTGCTGCAGTGCCTGCGCGGTGGCCGCATCGTGGGTGGGCGGGCCCGGAACGAACAGCCCCAGCTGGAATCCGTCCTGGCCGGGGCTGCGTACCGTCAGCCAACGGTAGCTGCCATTGCGCACATCGGTGTGCACTTCGAAACCGAGCATGCCGACGTAGAACGCGAGTGCCTCATCCTGGTCGCGCACATACAGGCCGACCGTGTTCACAGTGTTTGTCATGGGACCTCCCTCAGGTGGGGTCCACGTTAGCAACCGCCTGGCGACGGCGCTTCTCCAAAACTGCGATGTTCAGGTCCGGTCGCTGCGCGGCACGTGCGTGGCACTCCGGCACGCAGGCCGGCGTCGCCTGGCCGGCCCGCTCACGCTCGCGCACGTTGCCCGGGCTGTCGCCGGTGATGTCACGGAAGATGCGGCCGAAGGTGCCCAGGCTGCTCCAGCCGGTCTGCGCGGCGATCTCGGTGACCGGCAGATCGGTGTCACGCAACATCGCCACGGCCCGTTCAATCCGTCGGCTCAGCAGGTAGCGATGCGGTGGCAGCCCGAAGGCCTGCTTGAACGAACGCGCGAAATGCGCCGCGGATACGGCACTCACTTCGGCCAGGCGGGCCACCGGCCAGTCTTCGTGGCTGGCATGGTCCATCCGGTCCTTGGCACGCAGCAGGCGTCGCAGCAGTTCAGGGCTCTGGTTCATGCCGCCACCGTGCGCGCCAGATGATGTCGCGCCGCATGCCTAGCCTGCGCGGCCTGCTCGCCCAACCAGTCACCGAATGCAATGACCTTCGCGCTCCGGCTGCGCGCCGTCGGTGCCACGAACCAGAAACCACGCCCGTCGCTGGCCACACCGGGATGTGCCTGCACCAGGCGCCCGCTGTCCAGTTCGGCCTGGAACAGGATTGGCGAAGCAATGGCGATGCCCTGCCCGGCAATGGCCGCGCCGACGTCCAGATGCTCTACCGCAAAGGGGCTGACCAGGCTCTCCTCGGCCGGCGGCGGAACCGCGCCATGTGCGGAAAACCACAGTGCCCACCAGTCGGGCCTGCCGAGCAGCGGAACCTCCAAGGCCCGGCGCCCGAGCCCGTCTGCCGCCGGCAGCAGCGCTGGCGCGCACAACGGGGTGAAAATGCTGGGGAACAGGGGCGTGGCCTGCAGCCCGGGCCACTCGCCATGCCCATTGCGGATGGCAGCATCAAAATGCCCGGCGGCCAGGTCCTGCGGCTCTGCCGACAGGTCCAGTTCCAGCACGATGCTCCGATGGCGGCCGCGGAAACTGCCCAGCCGCGGTGTCAACCAACTGGTGCCCAGCGTGGGCAATACGGACAGGCGCAGTCGCGCCGCATCCATGTCAGCGGCGCGCATGAAACTGGCACGAAGCGCGTCGAAGGCCCGGGTGGCCTCCTGCGCGACGCTGGCACCCGTCGCCGTCAGCTCCACATGCTGTGGATGGCGCAGGAACAGGCAGGTGCCGGTCTGGGCCTCCAGCCGGCGCACGTGGTAACTCACCGATGCCGCGCTGGTGTCGAGCTCTTCGGCGGCACGGGCAAAACTGCCCAGCCGCGCCGCCGCTTCGAAGGCGCGGATGGCGGCAAGCGATGGAAGCTGGCGTTGGGTCACCATAAGTGTGGCTTAGCCTGAGCCCGGATATCTGCGTGGTCAATCCCCCTCGCATCCGCAACGATGGAGGCACTTCCGGCAAGGGGTCACGCACATGGATCGACGGCAGTTCCTGGCCACCTTGGCCGCAGTGGCAGCCTCAAGCGCCCTACCCTCGGGGCGGCCCCTGTCCAGCCACAGCGACGACTGGAAATGGTTGCAGGGCAACTGGCAGGTCCGGCACCAACGCCTGAAGGAGCGCCTGCTGGGCGACACCCGCTGGGAAGCCTTCACCGGCGCCAGCGCGGTCTGGCTCACCCTGGGCGGGCTCGGCACCATCGATGACAACGTCATGGCGCTGCCTTCGGGCCCGTACAGAGGCCTGGGCGTGCGTGCTTTTGATCCAGTGTCTTCCACGTGGTCGATCTGGTGGATCGATGGGCGCAACCCTGCCCATATCGAAGCGCCCGTGCGCGGCGTCTTCGAAGGCGATGGCGGCAGCTTCCGTGGTCGTGATCACTTCAGGGGACGCCCCATCGACGTCTGGTTCCGCTGGCATGACATCCATGGCGAGGAGCCATGGTGGGAGCAGGCGTTCTCCGACGATGCCGGCGCGCACTGGGAAGTGAACTGGCGCAACTGGTTCCGCCGCACTGCGGCGGTCCCCTCACCGCTTCCGAAGCTGCCGGATGCACCGCGCGATTTCGATTTCCTGGTGGGCCATTGGAACGTGCGCCATCGTCGCCTGCGTGCTCGGCTGGCAGGCAGTGATGCGTGGGACGCGTTCAACGGCACCCTGCACAACTGGCCGGTACTGGGAGGATTCGGCAACGTGGGCGACAACCACATGGACGTGCCGGGAGCACCGCTGCGCGGCATGGGTATCCGCGCCTGGAACGCCGCTGAGCGGCATTGGCTGAGCTGGTGGCTGGATGGCCGGGAGCCGACCCGGATCGGCGCGCCGCTGCGCGGTGGTTTCGAGGCCGGCGTCGGCCGCTTCTTCGGCGAAGACCAGCACGACGGTCGATCAATCCAGACGCGGGTGATCTGGTCACGCATTACCCCGCGCTCGGCGCGCTGGGAACAGGCGGCATCGACCGATGGCGGGCGCAGCTGGGAAACCAACTGGGTCAGCGACTTCGAGCGGCAGGCATGAAAGCGCTGCTGGCCGTGATGCTGCTGGTTTCTGCGTCGCCCCCCGCGACTCCCTCAAGGGTGCTGCAGATCGTCGGCCCCGCCGAACGCTTTGCGCCGGGCGTTGCATCCACGCAGTACGACGAGATTCGACTGACCTTGAGCCCGGACGGAAACACCGCGCTGTGGTTCAGCCGCAACCGTCCCGGCGGTCCGGGCGGGTATGACATCTGGGTCTCCCGCCACGATGGGCAGCGCTGGCGGCCGGCGACGCCGGTCTCGTTCAACACGCCGGGACGAGACTTCGATCCCGCCTTTTCTGCCGATGGCCGCACGGTGCATTTCTGTTCGGATCGAGCAGGCGGCCAGGGCGGCGACGATCTGTACCGGGTCAGCATTGGACGTGACGGTCGATTCGGCGAACCGGAGAATCTGGGCCCCGCGGTGAACAGCGCGGCCGACGAGTTCGCGCCGATGCTCTCGCCGGACGGTCGTACGCTGTTGTTCTCCAGCGATCGCGCGGGCGGTGCCGGCGGCCATGACCTCTACAGCGCCACGATGATCGGCGGCGTGGCGCAGCTGGCGCGGCCGCTGCCGGGTGGCATCAATACCGCCGCACAGGAGTTCGATGCCACGTTCCTCGGCAACGGCCAAACGGTGGTGTTTGCCCGCGCCCTGGACTTCGCCACTGCACCGGTCCGCCAGTTCATTGCCTACGAGCGTGGAGGCCGTTATGACGCGGGCCATGCATTGCCCTCCCCGGTGAACGAAGCCTCCGGCGACAGCTACGGTGCGATGCTGGATGGCTCGCAACCTGACACTTTGACCTATTCGGCGCGGCGCGCAGACGGTGCGGGGTTGGACCTGTACCGCATCCGCTACCGTTCGGGCGAACCATGATCCGCACTCAACGCTGCGCCGGCAGTTCCAGACGATGCTTGCGGCACAGCCGGTACACGGTCACCCGCGAGATCTTCATCTGCCGTGCGCACTCGGAGACGTTGTAGCCGGTCTGGCGCAGGGTCTGCAGCAGCACATCGCGCTCGGCCTGGCCGCGGGCATCCTGCAGCATCGCGCCCGGCGGCGCATGCTCGGCCCCACCCAGTTCAAGGTCACGCTCGCTGATCAGCTCGCCTTCGGCCATGATCGCCGCCCGCTGCACCCGGTTGAGCAGTTCACGCACGTTGCCGGGCCAACCGAAGCGTCGCATCGCCTGCAGCGCAGCGGGCGCAAAGCCACGTGCACGCACGCTGTGGCGCAGGCGGAAGCAGCGCAGGAAGTGCTCGGCCAGCAGTTGCACATCGGCGCCACGCTCGCGCAAGGGCGGCATCAGCAGGCGCAGCACATTGAGCCGATAGTAGAGATCGCTGCGGAACCGACCCTGCGCCACCGCGTGTTCCAGCTCCACGTGGGTGGCGGCGAGTACCCGCACATCCACACGCAGCGGCTGGCTGCTGCCGACACGCTCGAAGGTGCCTTCCTGCAGCACGCGCAGCAGGCTGGTCTGCGCCTCCGCCGGCAGGTCGCCCACCTCGTCGAGGAACACGGTGCCGCCGTGTGCGGCTTCGAATACGCCGATCTGGCGCTTGTCGGCGCCGGTGAACGAGCCGCGCTCGTGGCCGAACAGCTCCGACTGCACCAGGCTGGCCGGAATGGCACCGCAGTTGACCGCGATGAACGGCTTGCCCGCACGGCCGGACAACGCATGCAGCGCGTGAGCCGCCAGCTCCTTGCCAGTGCCGGTTTCGCCGGTGACCAGCACCGGCAGTTCGACCGGCGCGAACTTGTGCAGCACGCTGCGCACCGCATGCAACGCAGGACTCTCGCCGATCAGTGTGCGCGGCCCCTGGCCGGCGCATACCTCGCTGGCAGAAGGATCATCCGCGTCGAACTGCTGGCGCATCGCAGCCACCAGGTCCTGCAGGCCGAAAGGCAGCGTGAACCGCGAGATGCAGCGCTGCAGCAAGGGCAGCCACGCTGCAGGCGTGGGCCCCGCGCCGGGTGGCAGCACCGCAATCCAGGGCAGATGCACGTGCTGTTCGATCCATGGCGCCAGCAACTGCAGCGCGGACGTATCCAGATGGCGAAGATCCAGCACAGCGACCAGCCGATCACGCCCGCGCAGCCCGATCGCCATCGCCGGGTCGGGATGGATGCGGCGCACGTACCAGCCTGCGGCCGCCAGCGCGCTGCGCTCGTTCGCCAGCGGCTCGCCGAACCAGAGCACGCAACGTGATGTAGAAGCCTCCGGGACCGCCGCCATGCTTCCCCCAGCATCCGGACACCGTCGGCGGACTGTCAGGCAATCGCCGGCGTGCCGCCCTCCGCCGGGACCCTCTACGGCCACCGCAGCGGCCTTTGATGGGCGGATCCTAGCGCTGCGCTAAACGGCGGCGCAATGAGCGCCACGTCAAGAGACCACCGGCTGAAGCGGCATCGTTACAGTCCGCGACGGCACCTGTAACACCCGTGTGACAGTCGGGCGCCCGCCTTGCCCTGCGGCGCGTGGTACAGCGCGATCCCAACATTTTTCCGACGCCGCTGTAACGGCGCGGCAGCAGCCCCCTGCGCCTGCCAGCGCCTGACGCCAAGGCAGCCAAGCCTTGCAGGGTTGGCACGGTTGATGCGTGCTTCCGCCGCACCCACCACGGGAGATCGGCATGGACGGCATCACCCCCATTCGCGGCTTGCTGGCAACGCTGGCTGTGGCCCTGCTGTCGGTTGGCGCGAGCGCCTCTGCCTCCGGTGCGCGCCAGGGCGTGAAGGCTCAACCGGGCGAAATCGTCCTGTTGCGTGATGTGTCCGCACGCCCGGCCTATCGCATGGCGCCGCCCGGCATGGCGCTGATCGCCGACCCGAAACCCCAGCGCGAGATCGCGGCGGCCCTCGGTGCGGGTGCCCCGGCAAACGGGATGGACGAGCTGAGCGATGAGGACTACGCAGGCATGGGGGCAGGTCACGCCGCCACAGCCACCGCACCCGCAGGCACCACGGTCGAACGTGTGACGCAGCAGGCATTGGGCGGTACGCTCGGCCGCAACGGTGACGGCATGGTCGGCAGCAGTCTCGGTGGTGCCATGAGCGGGCCGCTCGGCGCGGTCGGCAACAATACCCGCGGCATCAGCGAGACCGTGCGCGGCGCGCTCGGCCAGTTCCCGCTGCAGGGCATGGCCCCGGCAGGTGGCAAGTGAGGCGGGCGCACTGGCTGCTGCTGATCCTGCCTGCCACGCCGTTGATCGCGCAGGCCGATGACTACAGCGGCATGCTCGCCTACCTCGACGTTGCCCGCATCGACGGCCATGCACTGGCCGGCGCGAACGGCGCCATCGCGGTCAACCAGGCGGCGGGCGACCTCAATCTGCAGGCCAACCTGCGCGGCATCGCCACGGGCGAACATGCCGACGTCTCGATCGGCAACCGACAACTGCGCGGTGGCAACCGCGTGCCGGGTGTACCGCTGCACGCCACTGCCGTCATCGATGGCAAGGCGCTGGCCGGTGCCAGCGGCATCGCATCCATCAACCAGGCCAGCGGCATCGCCAACACGACGCTCAACGTCGTCAGCGCGACGCTGGCCCGACAGGGCATACGCGAAACCGACGATACGGCCTTGGCCGCCGAGGGTTCCGCGTTGGCAGGGGGGCGGGACGACGCCGGTCGCGGCGTCGCGACGGGCACCCGCAGCGCCGGTGTCACCAGCACCGCGCTGCGGGGATTCGACGGGGTCCTGCAACTCAATCAGATCGCGGGCAGCGGCAATGACACGGCCAATGTGCTGGGCCTGGTCGTGCAGGACCGCCCGTGACAACCACCCAACCGATGCACCACTGATGAGAGAGAGGGCACCATGAAAGCGACCGTCAAACGGACCATGCTCGCCATGGCGATTGCCACTGCCTCGACCGCCGCTGCGGCCAATGGCTGGGACAACCAGAACGCCAACGCGAACATCAACCACACCCACACCGTCAGCGAAACCCGCAACGAGACGCACAACCACACCGACAACGACGTGCGCAACCGCACCGTCAACGTCAATGTGCAGAAGCACAGCGCCATCCAGGCCGACGAACGCAAGGAAAAGAACAACCACGGCGTCGACGTGAACCTGGAGAAGGACCTGCGACTGAGCACCGACATCAATTTCTCCGGCGACCCGAACATCACCGGCGACATCGACCTCGACTCGGCGGCCATTGCCGTGATCGACAACCGCCAGTCGATCAGCAACAACGCCACCAGCAACAGCCTGGTCACCAACAGTGCCTCCATCGGTGACAGCGTGGGCGCAGGTGCCTCCGGCAACCTCGGCTTCAACGTGGTATCGGGCGACAACAACGCCCAGGACAATGCCGCGTCATTGTCCGCCGCCGACGCGTCCTTCAGCTTCGGCATGGCCGACGCCGAGGTGTTCGTCAACCAGGCCGGCTTCGGCAACGCGACCATGAACTCCGGCGTCACCAATGCCGCAGGTCTCGGTGGCAATGCCTTCGGCGGTGCGTCAGGCAACATCGGTGTCAACATTGCTTCGGGCAACAACAACGAGCAGAAGAACGCGCTGGCGGCGTCGGTCGCGACCACCGCGGTGGCGCAGTCGAGCATCAGCTCCAACCAGGTCTCCACCGGCAACACGGTCAGCAACGCCGGCTTCGTACAGTCCTACACCGATACCGTGCAGGTCGGCATGCGTGGCGGCGTCAGCGGCCTGACCCTGGCCTATGGCGCGGGCACCTACCGCGGTACCGGCAACGCCTACCAGATGGCCAACTACTATCTGGATACCTGGAGTGGGGAGCTGCCACACCCGGGTGGCAGCAGCACCGGCCATATCGATCTGGACGACGAAATCCAGAACGCCACGATGAACCCCAACCGGCCGGGGGTGGGTGGCCTGGGCTTCGATACGCGTGAGAGTGGCACCAGCCAGTTCGTCGAACTGGGCGTGGCCGACCTGTATGCCAGCCTCAGCGGCACGGTCAGCACCACGCGCTGGGTGAACGTCAACGCGACCAACACCTCGGCCTTGTCGGGCAGCGCCTTCTCCGGCGCCTCGGGCAACATCGGCGTGAACGTGGCCGCGGGCACCGGCAACCTGCAGGCCAACAGCCTGGCCCTGGCAGTCGCCCAGCCCAGCACCGGCGGCGGTGGTGGCAGCGGCGAGTAAGCGCAACACCCCGGCCGTCCGCCAATGGCCGGGTTCCCCGGGAGCTCCTGTTCCTCCTCCCCCTTGGGACAGGAGCTCCCCCTTGCTGCCGGAGAATGCGATGTTCGGCCACCGTCTCTCGATACGCCTGCTGGCCTGCCTGCTGTTGCTGGGCGGCGCGTCCGCGCGGGCGGGCGACGTCGGCTTCGCCGGCGTACTGCCCAATGGCGCGCTGCTGCAGCAGAAGGTGGAGAGCATGCAGGAACGGCGCTACCGCAACGTGGTACGCCAGCACACCGATTACAGCTGCGGAGCGGCCGCACTGGCGACCGTCCTGCGCCATGCCTACCACCTGGACACCGACGAGGCGACGGTGATCGAAGGGATGATGGGGGTGTCCGACCCGGCGCTGGTGGCCGAGCGTGGCTTCTCGCTGCTCGACATCAAGCGCTACGTGGAGTCGCTGGGCATGCGCGGGCGCGGCTATCGCATCGATGAGGCACGCCTGCGCACGCTTCGGGTTCCGGGTCTTGTGCTGATGGACGTGCGCGGCTTCCGCCACTTCGTGGTGCTCAAGCAGGTGCGCGGCGGTGTGGTCGAGGTGGCTGATCCCATCCTTGGCAACCGCAGCCTGGCGCTGCCTGAATTCCTCGCTGCGTGGCCATCGCGTGCCGTATTCGTGGTGATCGGCAGTGATTTCGATCGCAACACAGTCCTGCTGCAACCCAGCGAACGGCCCAGTGCCCGCGCGCTCTACGCGCGACAGGGGCCGATCACCGATGCCGAACTGGTCGATTTCGGCTTCAGCCACGCCGACCTGTTCTGAAGGAGGTTCCGCCATGTTCCGCCGCCGTCTGTTGATGCTCCTGCTGCTGGCGAGCCCCGCCCTGCCCCTGCAGGCGGCGGATGCTGCGCCGGGACGCGGCCTGAAGGAAATTCCGGATCCCGAACTGAACCTGATGCGCGGCCGCTACACCGTGGGCGGCAATACCGTCGCGTGGTTCGGGGTGACGATGGTCTCGCAGTGGCAGGCCGGCAACGGAAACGTATTGCAGGGTGCGTTGACTCTGGGCATGGACTTCCGCGGCGGCGGCAGCCCGAAACTGAGCTTCCAGCCCAGCGTGCACGTGACTGCCGCAGATTCGCCGCTGCCGGACACGCAGGGCCGCCATATCGACAGCACCGGCCTGGCCAACGCCAATGGCCTGGTGCAGAGCGTGCAGGTGGCCGGCGATGGCAACGTTGCCCGCAATGCGACCACGCTGGTGGTGCGCAACGGCACGGTGCCGGGCCTTTCGGATGACGGTGCCCATTCGCTCAGTGCGCAGGGTGCAGGCGTCTCGGCCTCCGCAGTGCTGGACGGCAACCAGGCACGCCTGCAGCTGCAGGTGGAGGGCCAGGGCATGGTCCAGCAATGGATACGTAACGGCAGCGTCGGCCAGGGCATCGCCCTGGCCGGTGACGGCCAGATCGCCAGCAACCAGCTGCGGCTGGAACTGGTGCGGGATACCGCGGGCGGCAACCTGCCGTTGAGCCAGAACGTGGCCCAGGCGATTGCGATGAACCGCGGCATGGGGCCGGGCCGATAGCACCACGGCACGGCGTTGGGGGAAGCGTTCCACAACGCAGGACACGAACATGCACACCTTGATGAGGATCACCCCGTTGGCGCTGGCGGCGCTGGCGGGCACCGCCTTTGCCGCACCGCCAGCGGCGGACGATGGCGGCGACGTGCAGGCACTTGCCAACCAGCTGGAGCAGCTCAAATCCAACTACGCACAGGAAGTGCGGCGGCTGCGCGAACTGGACATGCAGGTGCAGGCCATGCAGGCGCGATTGAGTGGACGCACGGGGCCCACCGGGCCGGCAACGGCGGCGGCAACGGGCGCAGCAGTCGAGCATGGCTCGACGCTACAGACGTCGCAGGGTAGCGAGGGCTACGCCAGCACGGCGGCCGAGGCACAGCAGGCGAAGCAGGAATCGCGGCGCAGCGTGGATGATGTGAAACAACAGCAGTCGGCGCTGTTCTCGCGCCGCTTCACCGTCGAGAACAGCCTCACCTACGCCCGCTACGACCGCAAGCAGCTCACCCTCAATGGTTTCCTGGCGCTGGACGCGATCTTCCTCGGCAACATCGCCATCGAGAACGTTGAATCCGATTCGCTCACCTACAACCTGGCCGCACGGTGGGGTGTCAGCCCGAACCTGACGCTCAACCTGGACGTGCCTTACCTGGCGCGGCGCACCGTCTACCAGAAGGGCGGCGCCGGCGGCGCGGCGGCCGCGATCGCGCAGGAAGAAACCAATGGCAACGGGCTGGGCGATATCGGTTTGAGTGCGAACTACCGCTTGTTCGGCGAACGCGGCTGGCGCCCGGAAACGGTGCTCACCGCCGGAGTCACCGCCCCTACCGGGCGCGCACCCTACGGTCTGGACTGGAAGGTGATCGAGCGCGACGACGATGACTACATCCGCTTCGCAGTACCCAGGGAACAGCCCACCGGCAATGGCGTGTGGCAGGCCAATGTGGGCCTGTCGATGGTCAAGACCGCCGATCCGGGAATCCTGTTCGCCAACGTCGGCTATGTGCATTCGTTCCCGCGTGGTTTCAGTGATATCGACAGCAACCCCGACACGGTCAACCCGGGTGACGTGAAGCTCGGCGGCGCGGTCTACTTCGGCGCTGGCGTGGCCTTTGCGTTCAACGAGCGCACCAGCCTCAGCCTGTCCTTCAGCGACCGCATCAGCGCCCGCGCTTCCACCCGTTTCCAAGGCGGGAAGTGGATGAAAGTGATCGGCAGCGACGCCAACGCGGCATCACTGAATCTGGGCGTGACCTACGCGCTCAACCAGCACACCACACTGGTGACCCTGCTCGGCATCGGGCTGACCCCGGATGCACCGGACTTCACGCTCGCCTTCAAGATCCCGTACATGTTGTAGAGACAGCGCCAGGCACGGTCCTGCGCCCCGGCAGGGCCTGGATTCATCTTCCGGCACCACAGCGGTCCCTGCCCGCTGCTATATTCAGCCCAGCTCGGCAGGCATGGTGCCTGCCCTCGAATCACAGGGAGTTGGACATGGGTCTGGTACAGGCGGTGAAGGGTGCGGTCGGTGGTGTGCTGGCCGACCAGTGGAAGGACTTCTACACCGTGCCCACGGGCCTGCCCTCGACGGCGGCCCTGTTCGCGGCGGTGCCGCGCGGCACCAACGCCGGCCGCGGCTCCAACACCAGCGGCTCGTCCAACATCATCACCAACGGCTCGAAGATCGTCGTGCCGGAGGGCTACGGCCTGCTGCTGTTCCAGGACGGCGCGATCACCGCGTTCGTCGCCGAACCGGGCGGCTACGAGTGGCGTTCGGACGACCTGAACTCGCAATCGATCTTCGCCGGCGACGGTCTGGTCAGCACCTTCATCAAGCAGAGCTGGGAACGCTTCAAGTTCGGCGGCCAGCCCGGTTCGCAGCAGGCGGCTTATTTCGTCTCGCTGAAGGAGCTGCCGGACAACCGCTTCGGGACCCAGTCGGAAATCTACTGGGACGACGGCTTCCTCAATACCCAGGTGGGTGCAGTCACGCGTGGCTCTTACACGCTGAAGATCGTCGATCCGATCCTGTTCGTGAAGAACTTCGTGCCGGCCAGTTACCTGCAGCCGGGCCAGGTGTTCGACTTCACCGACCTGGACAACGCCGCCGCCAGCCAGCTGTTCAATGAAGTGGTCGGTTCGCTGGCGCCGGCCTTCAGCCTGTACACGAACGATCCGGGCAAGGGCAACCGCATCACCAGGCTGCAGCAGGACTCGCTGGGCTTTGCACAGAGCCTGTCGGCCGCCGTCGAGCAGGGCTACCAGTGGAAGTCCGAACGCGGCCTGGCCATCGTCAAGACCGCCATTGTCTCGATCGAGTACGACGCCAACACCCGCGAACTGCTGAAGACCGTGCAGCGCGCAGATGCACTGTCTGGCTCGCGCGGTAATTCCAACCTGCAGGCGAGCGTCGCCCAGGGCATCCAGTCGGCCGGCGAGAACGGCGGTGCGGCTGGCCTGGTCGGTGTCGGCATGGCCTCGGGCATGTTCGGTGTCGGCGGCATGCAGCAGCCGGTCACGCCGGCTGCCGACGATCCGGTGGCCAAGCTGAAGAAGGCCAAGGAAATGCTGGACCTGGGCCTGATCACCCAGGGCGACTACGACGCCCTGAAAGCCAAGGCGCTGGGCCTGTAACAGCAGGACGCACAACCCACATGTCCGATCCCAGAAACGGCCCACCGCCGCTGCCCGGATCCACGCCCGCGACGCCGCCGCCCTTGCCGGCGGCGTCGTTGGATGGGCCCGGTTCGCCGCAGGACGTCCCTCCCCTGCCCGGCAGCTTCCCGCTGGACACCTCGAAGCTGCCCCAGGCCATCCGTGATGAAGTGGAAGCGCCCGATCCTGTGGCCATTGATACCTCGGCCAGCGAGCTGAAGGACGGCCTCAACCGCTGCCCGAAGTGCGGCGCCACCGACATCCGGCCCAAGGCCGGCACCGATATCCTCATCTGCCTGTACTGCCGTCACGAATGGCATGGCGCGCGGGTCGAGGAGGAATTCGGGCTGGGCGAGGCCATCGACCAGCTGCGTGGCACGGTCATCGCCTCCGGCGCGCGTGACATCGACGCCGACACCTCGGCGTTGATGACGTTCAAGTGCACGGGCTGCGGCGCTGAAGTCACGGTCAATAGCGAAAGCACGATGACGGCGCGCTGCCACTGGTGCCGCCATGTATTCGGCGTCAACGAACAGATCAGCAATGGTGCGGTGCCCGATGCGGTGCTGCCCTTCCACATCAAGAAGGACGATGCGGTCGCGCGCATCCGCCAGTTCGTCGACAAGCGCCGCATGTTCGCGCTGAAAGCGTTCAAGGAGCAGTTCACCCCGGAAAACGTGGTGGGCGTGTTCCTGCCCTACATGATCGTGGACAGCAACGTCAGCGCGGCCGTGGCCGGCAAGGGCGAGATCCAGACCCGGCAATACACGGTCGGCACCGAGAAGAACAAGCGCACCCTGTACGACGCCGATGTCTACCAGGTCGAACGCCAGGTGGATTTCACGGTTGATGACCTGCCCCTTGAATCCTCGGCCGAGCGCGGGAATCTCGATACCCGCGCCAACACCAACAACATCATCAACACCATCCTGCCGTTCGATACCAAGAACGCGGTGAAATGGAACGCCTCATACCTGGCTGGCTTCACCTCTGAGAAGCGCAACCTCGACGTGGAGAAGCTGCGGCCGCGGCTGGAAGACCAGCTGCTGTCGATCGCCCGCGCGCAGGTGGAAGGTTCCGTGAGGCGCTACAACCGTGGCGTGCGTTGGGAACAGGAGCAGCTGGAGGTGCATGGAACGCGCTGGGTGTCGATGTACCTGCCGGTGTGGTTGTACTCGTATCACCAGCCCGGAAGGAACGGCGGCATGTTGCACTACATCGCAGTGAACGGCCGTACCGGCGAAACCATGGGCAGTGTGCCCGTGCAGCAATGGAAGATGCTGCTGGCGGCCCTGGCCACCGGCACCGTCATTGAAGCCCTCGCAATTGCCTTCCTGGTGGCATCGACATGAGCGACGACAGTGGCCTCTGGCTGTTGGCGGCAGGTCCGGCCGGCGCAACCGCGCTGTACTGGGCGCTGTACCGCTATTACCGCAACACCGACAAATCGCACTCCTTCGAACACGAGACCGAGATCGAGGCCAAACCGGTCACCGGCTCGGACCAGCAGGTCGGCCGGATCACCGGCACCGAGGACAAGCGTATCCGCGGTGACAACGTGTATGAGTACCGGAAACGGGTGGCAAGGGTGAAGCCGGATCAGTAGCGCCAGGCCATGCCTGGCTGCGGGTCATGCCGGCCGCGGGCCGGCATTCCTTCGGTCTCTGGGCGTCAAAGGGGAGCCGGCCAGCGGCCGGCACGACCCTTCAGCGGACAGCACCTGTTCTTGGCTGGCTTGCCTCAGGGCGCGCCCTCACACCGCCTCCCGCCCTACCGGTTCGATACTCGCGCGATCCAACCTGCCGAGGATGCTGCAATGGCCGCCGTGCTCCCCCGTACCTGCCTGCTCGCGCTGTGCTGCCTGGCGCTGCCCGCCCTCGCCCAGGAGGCCTCGTTCTGCTTCGGCCAGCAGACCGCCCGCACCGACCAGACCACCCATTCGAGCAGTACCGAGATCCAGAACAGTGGCTCGATGACCATGCAGACCACCAGCAGTGGCAGCTCGCAATCCGAATCGCGCAGCGAAAGCAAAGGCATCGACGTGGACTTCGGCGTCCATGACAACAACGACGACTGGCGCGATGACCGCGATACACGCGACAGCGACCTGGTCGGCAACTGGACACTGGGCCAGGAGAACGGCAGCACCTGCACCATCGAGCTGAAGAACATCGAGTGGTTCGGCGGCTACAGTGCCTATGTGCCTGCCGGCTGCCCGGATGGCTTCTTCTCGGCCAACCGCTGGGTGCTGTCGGGCAACCAGCTGCTGCTGACTGACACCAGCAACACCGTATTCGGGCGCTTCCGCGCGTCGGGCGGCGGACGCTGGACGGGGTACCGTGAATCGGATGGTGCGCGCTTGTATCTCAATCCCAAGGGGCGCTGATCGCACCGTGCACGCAGTGGGCACGCGCTGATCGGGAAGATCAGGCATCCGCCCCACCCCGCCACCGAAATGTCCGCTCCCACTGGCTCCCGTCTCGTCATCTATGCGGCCCTTGCAGGCAATCTGGCCATTGCCGTGGCCAAGTTCATCGCAGCCGGCATCTCCGGCAGCTCGGCCATGCTCAGCGAAGGCGTGCATTCGCTGGTCGACACATTGAATGAACTTCTGCTGCTGTACGGGCTGCGC
Source organism: Stenotrophomonas maltophilia group sp. Smal12 (assembly GCF_037079935.1). Classification (NCBI taxonomy): domain Bacteria; kingdom Pseudomonadati; phylum Pseudomonadota; class Gammaproteobacteria; order Lysobacterales; family Lysobacteraceae; genus Stenotrophomonas; species Stenotrophomonas maltophilia group sp. Smal12. The sequence continues at coordinate 115,673 of NZ_JBAWUK010000006.1, forward strand.
CGTGCCAGCAAGGCGCCGGATTCCCTGCATCCGTTCGGCTATGGCCGCGAACTGTACTTCTGGAGCTTCATCGTCGCCCTGCTGGTGTTCGCTGCCGGCGCCGGCGTTTCGGCCTACGAAGGTATCCAGCACATCCGCCAGCCGGAGCCGGCCACCAACCACGCGTTGAGCTACAGCGTGCTGGGCATCTCCATCCTGTTCGAGGGGGCTTCCTGGTGGGTGGCGCTGCGTGAGTTCCGGCGCACCAAGGGCAGACTTGGCTACTTCGAAGCGTTCCGCCGCAGCAAGGATCCTTCCACCTTTACCGTGCTGCTGGAGGATAGCGCGGCCCTGCTGGGCCTGGGCTTCGCACTGATCGGCCTGGTGGCCGCGCAGGTGCTGGACATGCCGGTGCTTGATGGCGTTGCGTCGCTGTGCATCGCTGGCGTGCTGGCCGCCACCGCCTTCCTCCTGGCCCGTGAGACCAAGGGCCTGCTGGTCGGAGAGCCTGCCCATCCCGCAGTGGCCGAGCGGATCATGGCGGTGGCCGAAACCGATCCGGATCTGCGCCGCGCCAACGGGGTGACCACCATGCAGATGGGCCCGGAACAGGTGGTGGCCATGCTCAGCGCCGAGTTCGAGGATGACCGGCGGACCCCGCAGATCGAAGCCTGCATCACCCGCATCGAAACGGCGGTGAAGCGCGAGTATCCGGAGTTGGTGGCACTGTTCATCAAGCCGCAGACGCCGGAGGTGTATGCCGCCCGGCGCGCTGCATTGGCCGCACCGCCTGCGCCGGAATGACGCGGCGTCTGCGCCCGTTTCACCTGATCGATGCCACAGTGCCACGGTCTTTCTCCCGAGCCTGCCACCACCGTGCCGGATTGGTTGCCCGCCTCCCTGCAGATCCTGCCGCGCCGCTTCTACCGGCGTCCATCGACCGACGTTGCGCCGGAGCTGCTCAACAAGCTGCTGGTGCGCGACGATGGTCGCGCTGGCCGCATCGTCGAGGTTGAAGCCTATGCCGGCAGCGACGACCCCGCCGCGCACTCCTATCGCGGGCCAACGCCGCGCACGGCCAGCATGTTCGGTGAGGCCGGCCACCTCTATGTCTACTTCACGTACGGCATGCACTGGGGCAGCAACGTGGTCTGCGGAGAGGCCGGTGAAGGCGTGGCGGTGCTGCTGCGGGCCGTCGAGCCGCTGGCGGGCCTGGAGCGCATGCACGAGCTGCGTTCCGCCGCGCGCCGCGACCACGATCTGGCCAGTGGCCCCGGCAAGCTCTCGCAGGCCTTCGGGTTGGACCGCAGCTTCGACGGCGCCGATCTGGTGACCGGCAGCCATGGCATCGTGATCGCCAGCGATGGCACCCCGCCTCCGTCCGACCCGGAAGTTGGTCCTCGCATCGGCATCACCCGAGCCGTGGATTTCCCGTGGCGATGGCACGTCCGTGACCACCGTCACGTATCGGTGCGGCGACGCCGCATCTCCGCCCCCGCAAGGAAACGTTGATGACACCTCTCGACAAGCCGTTGCGACGCGAACTGGAGATCGATGGCCAGCCCTACACCCTGACTGTGGACCCTGAAGGCCTGAAGCTGGCGGAGAAGGGGCGACGCAAGGGCATTGCGTTGCGCTGGCAGGATCTGGTGTCCGGGGACGCGGCGCTGGCGACCGCATTGCAGGCATCGCTGCGCGAGCACTGAACCGACGCACCCACCTCACGCCGACATCACCCCGTCACAGCGATACATAACACTGTACCGACTACCGTAGTCCCAGACAGCCGCCGCAAACGCCCTCGCCACCCTGCCCTGAAAAGCACCATGGACGAAGCCGAACGACTGCTTGAGATCGAACGACTGCACCTGTTGGATACGCCCCCGGAGCCGGTGTTCGATGCCATCGTCGCCGCCGCCCGCGCCGCAACCGGCATGACCATGGGCCTGATCAGCGTGGTGGCCGAAGACCGCCAGTGGTTCAAGGCCAACATCGGCCTTGAAAGCGTCAGCGAAACGGCCCGCGAAATTTCCTTCTGCACCCATGCCATACGCCAGGACGAGCTGTTCGAGATACCCGATGCGCGTCAGGACCCACGTTTCTCCACCAACCCCCTTGTGACGGGTGGGCCGCGTATCCGCCACTACGCTGGCATCCCCCTGGGCTCGGCGCACGGCGCGCGTATCGGAACACTGTGCCTGCTCGATCCGATGCCCGGCGTGCTGTCTCCGTCCCAGCGCGAGCTGATGGTGCACCTTGCCCGGGTCACCACCCAGGTGCTGGAGCAGCGCAGCACGCTGATGGCGCAGGTGGGCCAGGCCAAGGCGCTGCATCGTGAGCTCAAACGCAGTGAGGACTTCCTGGAGCGCACCAACCGCGCCGCCCGGGTGGGCGGCTGGGAGATGGACCTGGTCACCAACGAAGTGCGCTGGACCCGCGAGACCAAGCAGTTGCACGGCGTGCGCAGCAACTTTGAACCGACGCTCGACACCGCGCTGTCGTTCTATCGCGAAGACAGCCGCAACATCATCCGGGCAGCAGTGCAGCGTTGCATCGACGAAGGCACGTCCTGGGAGGTGCAGCTGCCAATGACCACCGCCGACGGGCGCGCGATCTGGACCCGGGTGGTCGGCAGCCGGCAACAGGTCGACGGCCATCCGCGCCTGGTCGGGGCGATCCAGGACATCACGGACGAACGAGCCGCGCTGGACGCGCTGGAAGCGAGCGAAACCCGCTACCGGCGACTGTTCCACTACAGCCTGGGCCTGATCTGCACCCACACGCTGGACGGCACATTGACCTCGGTGAATCCCGCGGCGGTGCAGTCGCTGGGCTTCGAGGAAAGCCAGATGATCGGGCGCAGCCTGTGTGACCTGATGCCGCCGGAAAAACGCGAGGGCTTCAAGGCCTACCTCGCTCGGATCCAGGCAAACCACACCGACGCTGGCGTGATCGAGCTGATTGCCGCCGACGGTACGCGCCACTACTGGGCGTACCACAACGTGCTCGACAGCGAGGCCAGCCCGCCCTACGTGCTGGGACATGCACAGGACGTCACCGCGCTGCGGATGCAGGAGCAGCAGCTGCGCGAAATGTCCTTCAAGGATCCGCTCACCCAGTGCTACAACCGGCGCTACCTGCACCGGCTGGATGAACTGATTGACGAGCGCTGGGCCTGCGTGATGTTCGACCTGGACCACTTCAAGCACATCAACGACACCCAGGGCCACCGGCGTGGCGACGCCGTGCTGGTCGAGTTCGCCACCTTCCTGCGCTCGCCGCTGGGCAAGGAGGAGACGGTGGTGCGTCTGGGCGGCGACGAATTCATGGTGGTACTGGTCGCGCCTGCGGACGGCCGGTTGAGCGAACTGGAGCATTGGTACCAGGACCACGCCGCGCTCTCGCCCAGCGCGTTCTCGATGGGTGCGGCCATCAACACGCCCGGCGAGCCGGTGGCCGACACCATCCAGAAAGCGGACAGCCGCCTGTATCGAACCCGCGCGCGCGTGCGTCGGGAGCCACGCGCGCAGAAGGATTAGGACCGCCCGCGGATCGCTACCGCGCGCTGCTCACGCAAGTCGCCTCGCTGCACCGGACCGTCGGTCGAGCAGGCCATCCAGCATCAGCAATCGTGGAGAGCGCTTCAGCAGCCGGTCCAGGAAGATGCCGATGCCGGCGCCCCCAACGCTGTACTCATTGCAGACCCGGTGATGTGCCGGGCCCGCGAACGCCACCCCGACGGGCATGGGAACTGCGTGCTGTACGATCGCCTCGGCGTGATGGAAGGCCACATTCGCGTAACGCTCATCCCCCAAGACGCAAGCCAGGTCCAGCATGTACTCACCGAATCCGGCATTGCCGCTCTCCTGCCACAACTTGTTGGTCACCCTTGATCGGACCGAATAGGCACACTCCAGGGCAATCTCGCGGAAACGCACCTCACCCGTCGCAGCAAAGTGGCGAAGGCAGGCGGTACCGATGCCCGCTGCACCAAACCGTGTGTGCGGTGAGTTGCTCGCATTGGCGGGCGCATCCGCCAGATTCTTCCAGAACAGCCGTCCGGCCACACGGATGCCATGGGAAATATCGTAATCCAGCGCCTGCGACGCCGCCTCCAGGAACCGGGCATCGCCGCTGGCCACGCCAAGGTAGCTAAGGAACAGTGCAATCCCGGATTGACCATCACCCAACCCAAGGAAGACCTTGCCCTGCGATGACCAGAATCGACCTTGCGGGCTACGCCGGGAGCTTTCCAGCAGGCCTTCGCCGATGCTGATCGCCGATGACAGGTAAGCGCCATCACCGGTGGCCTGCCAGAAGTGCAGGTCCATCAGGCCCTGTCCGGCCGCACCAAAGTACAGGCTAGGAGTTGCCAGTGCGTCGCCCGACTGCGCGACGCCCGCGCGCACCCGCATCGCCGCTTCCCGTCTCCCGGCCTGCAACAGCAGCAGGCTGACCCCGGCTAGTCCGGAGTACAACCCTGGCGGGCACCGCTCACTGACCGCCCTGTCCTGGATCCAGTCAAGAATTGCCGGGTCGAGGTGCCCCTCATGCCGTAGCAGGAACCATGCGGTTCCCGTCGCGCCAAACTGAAGCGAAACCGGGTTGGTGAAGAACAGCTGCGGTCCGGCTGGCCAGAGACGATCATCACGCCCGGTGTCGACAGCGGAGTGCAGATAGGCCGCGAGCCCTGAAAGGATGTCCTGGAGCGCCCGGCACTCGGAGGGCGCCGGCACCGGCGCGGTCAGCAGCTCCTGGCGGGACGGAAACATCACCCGCCGTAGCGATGGCACTTCAATGTTGCCCAGCGCTTTCAACGTCTTGGCGATGTCCCAGCGCCTGCCTGCATCCTGATCGGTCAACCCGACCACGATATCCCGCAGCGCCTCGGGCAGGCCTAGGTCGGCCAGAACCTGAGGCAACTTTCCGTCGACGATCTGCCCACGGGCCAGGTCGAGACCGGAGGCACAGAAGGTGAGCATATCCAGGATCAGCACACCCAGCGCATAGTGATCCTCTTGCACGGTCGGTCGCCGCGACGCACGCTGTTCCGCCGATGCATATCCGGGTGTCCACCCCTTCACCCAGCGGTCGTCAACACCGATTTCATGCGCGAATTCGAGATCGATGAACTTCACCTTCCCGGCGGCGGTGAACATTACGTTACTACGTGTCAGGTCGCGAAGTACGACACCACGTGAATGCACGACGGAGAGCGCCTCTGCAATGCTGACAATCTTCTCCCGGATGCGCCTGAAGCCATCGGCGGCCGTCTGCAGCTCCTCCGAGAAGTAGAAGTCCATTGCGCTGTCCCACAGCGTCGAAGCCTCCAGCTGTTCCTCGACGAGAAACCAATTGTTCCACTCCTTGAACAGCGCCACGAACTCGGGTACCAAGCCAGTGCCCGACAGCTTCTGCAGAATCCTGGCCTCACGCTGGATACCGCCCACGAGCACATGCGGAGCAAGTGCCTGCATTGAGCCGGCGAAGCCGCGCACCTCGCGGATCACGATTCGCTGGCCTGTATCCATATCCACGCCGTGGTAGACGCCGCCTGTACCATTGAATTTGAGCGCGCCCAGCACCCTGTAGCGCTGGTTGAGCAGTATCTCCGCCGGCGGCGGATCGACCGCAGGACGCTCCAACGGAACCACCGGGTCCGTGCAGCCTGGAGGGAGCCGGAAGTGGGCACCTCGCACGTCGTCGTGCCAAGAGCCATCCTCCAGCCGGAATCCCTGCTGCCTGTTGCCATAGATGTCGGGTCGGAAGCCCTCCGAGTGGGCACCGTAGCGATAGTAGACAACACTGCTCCCCTTGTACGGGCGATCAGTAAGAATGTGTGGTCCACCGAGGTGCTGCGTACGTACGTGCAGCCGTTCCAGCAGGCTGAGAAACTGGGCCTCGCCTGCCGGATAGAGCGTGATGAACTTTCCAAGCTGGAACCGCGACCATTGGACCGGCCAGCCTTTCGTAGACATCCGGTTGCCATAATTGATGGCAATGACCGAGGTGTTTATGGGCAACAGCAAGCAGTACACGGATGAGTTCCGGGCAGAGGCGGTGAAGCAGGTGATCGAGC